>JALOCB010000002.1 GCA_023227985.1 Candidatus Omnitrophota bacterium
GGTAAGCCGAAAGAAGAGCCGAAAGAAGAGAAGCCGCAAGGTGGTGGATGTTGTTGTGGGGGGAAATAATACACCCGGCGTAAGAGGATAGGGTGTTTCTTAAGCGATACTGGCACCCGGCGTAATTGCACCCGGCGGTATTTGAACCGCCGGTATGTGCCTGTGCATTAGAATATACGCCGGTGTTCAGTCTCTACTGAAAGGTGTTATATGTGCAAATGCTGCGGCAGTCATACTAAGAAGAAGGCGGTAAAGAAAGTAGCCAAGAAGAAAAAGAAGTAATTTTTATGGCCCCGAAGACAAAATTCACCGAGTTGAAAGTGGTTTTTAAGCGGCTGCACGGGCCGAAAGGCTGTCTTTGGGACAAAAAGCAGAGCCATAAAACCCTTATCCCGCATCTAAAAGAGGAAGTAGGCGAGTTTATTGACGCGGTAAGGTCTAATAATACCCGTCATATGCGGGAAGAGTTGGGTGATCTGTTGCTGCATGTGATGTTCAACGCGCAGATCGCGGCGAAGTCTAATCGGTTTGATATTGAGGATGTCATCGCGGAATTGATCGCGAAACTCAAGCGTAGGCATCCGCACGTCTTCGGGAACACACGGGTCAGTTCCGCACGGCAGATCATCAGGAACTGGAACGAGATAAAGAAGAAGGAAAAGCGAAAGTAGTCCATCCCGGATATTTTTAGGCCTGTTTTTCTATTAGCGAGGGTGAAATGGGCTCAAACGAAATGGTCTGGAGATATTGCAGCCTGAAACAGAGGAACGCCGCGTTCATGATCAGCTCCGGGACAAAGATCGAAGACAATGCAGTGGTCGCGGATGAATCTACGGAATGCCTGCATATAGAGCGCGATTGCTCCGCTTTGAAATGTAAATTAGCCGGGGGCGATATTAATCCGTTCAGCGTGGGCAAGCTGGGGAATAAGTGATATAATTTGATTGCCTGTGAAGGGGTTTCGCGATAAAATAACCCCATGCGCCTTAACACGGTGGTTAATAAATATAGGGGACGGATCAAATTAAACAGCCTGTGGAAACGGCTGTTTTTTTATTTTATGCTATGTATTGGCTTGTTCAGTGCCCCTTTCTTTTTTGCGCAGGCGCAGAACGCTAACGAGCCTGATAGGAGGGTCGGCGGGCCCTGTGAATATGATGTGTTTGAAGGCGCCTGCCGGATAATATCGGCTGAGAAAAGCGGGGCATCTATACAGCAGGGTAAGGACATTTCAGGCCCGGGTTATGAAGGGGTCGAGGTGAATTTTGAATTCATTCTTCCTGAAGGCGGTATCTCTTATGTGGAGCATCGGGCTAATCAGGCGGGATACGCCTTGCGCGGCCCGCGGGCCATGCGCCTAACGAATTCCTGGTATCCGGGAAAGGGATTTATCCGAAAATACAAAATAACCCCCGGTTCGGGTTTTGATTGCAGTGTTAATATTATTAAAAGCGGGACATGCACTCCGGTCAACATAAGCTTTAAAGATATCGATCTGGCGGATTACAGCGCGGAGAGTAAAGGCGCTGTTGGGGCAAAAAACGCCTGCTCCGGGCTGGCAGAGGAATTCCACGCTAAAGCAGATCCGGCGAATTACTGCGAGGTTGATTCGGATTGCGGCAGGCTGGACCTTTTGCTCCCGTGCTCTTTCGGCTGCGATACCTATGTCAATGTCAAAGAGAAAGAGGCTTTGGAGGAGTATTGGAATATCCGCGCTCCGGATGATTGCGAAAAATGTGTGCGTGAATGCCCGCCGTCGGCGCCGCTGTGTTTCAAGAACAAATGCGCGCAGGATTACGAGGTGCGGAATATCCGGATGACGGATGCCGCGCAGAAAGCCATTAAACCCGGTGGCGCGGGGTTTATCTATGACGGCGGCTCGGATCCCGGATGGCGCATACTTTATGACAAATGCGATCAGGGCGTAAAGGACAGGCGGTCCTGTGTGCAATGCCTATCAGGTTTTAGCTGGGCCGGGGTCAGCCC
This sequence comes from Candidatus Omnitrophota bacterium, assembly GCA_023227985.1. Lineage (NCBI taxonomy): Bacteria > Pseudomonadati > Candidatus Omnitrophota > Candidatus Omnitrophota bacterium. Next base: position 1,987 of record JALOCB010000002.1, read on the forward strand.
GGATGCGGATATAAGCGCGATACGGGAAGGTTATATCGAAATGAACGTGTTCAAGGTCCGCGATGCCCAATTCCCCGGCTCGATCAAGGTGTTTGTCTATGGCGACCTGGCTGTGGATGAGGAGGGGAATATTTACACGCATGGCGAATTAGGTTGATAACCCGGCAGAAAAAAGGAGATCATTACGCGTAGATCCTGGAACAAAACAGCAATCCTGGTTTTATTGGCGTTTATCCCTTTAGTGATAAACGTTGGGCATTGCCAAAAGCCGGCCGCCGAAGAGCCGAAAGAGATAAAACGGCTTTTCGGGACAGTGGCCAAAGTGGAATTTGTGATGTCCTCTATTATGGTTATCTGCGATTTTGGTTATGTGAATATTGACGTGACCGACGCTACGGTTATAACCCGAGGGTCAGGGCAGATCGCCCTTGATGAGATAGACTTGGAAGATTCGGTCATCGTTCATTATTATAATCCTGAGCCGGGTAAGTATGTGGCGGTGTCCATCAGGGACAGCACCACGGAGAAATAGAATTATTGATAATTCGGATAACTGCCGGTATAATAAAACGATATAACATATACGATAAATGAATATAGCCAGAAAAATATTTTCTTATATAGGGCTGATCGCGATAATCCCGCTTTTAGTCAGTCTTTACCTGATTTTTTATCCCGCCGCGTTTAATTCCGGGGAAAAGAAGCTGGTGATTTTTATTACCTCGATCCTGGTTTCGCTGGGGATACTGGGTTTGATCAACCTGGTGCGTTATCTGTCCAGGATCGCCGCGAGCCTGGCCACCATATCAAAAGGGAATTATAACCCGCAGTCGCAGATTCCCGCTGAACCCGGAGTTGAGGCTCAGTTCTCGGATTCGATCAATCAGATCAGCCGGCAGCTCAGGGGCTCGGCGGATGAACTGGAGAAGCGCGCGCTCCTTATCGAACGCTCCAACCAGGAGCTTAAAAGGATGAGCGAGCTTAAAATGCAATTCCTTTCCCAGGTGGCGCATGAATTACGCACCCCGCTGATAAATATCGAGAAGAGCTCGCTTTTACTCCTGGAATCGGATATCTCGCAGCAGCATAAGGATTTTATCAGGATAATCAACGAGAATTCCCGCAGGTTGATGCGGCTTATCAATGAACTGCTGGATATGTCCAAACTGGAAGCGGGGATGTTCCTGTTGAAGCGCGAAGAACTGGAGGTAAAGCCGATCCTTGAGGAAGCGGCTGTTTCCGTGGAAAGGTGGAAGCATAGTAAGGACCTGCAGATCCAATTGAAGGCGGCAGGCTCCCTGGAGCGGATATACGCGGATAAGGACAGGGTCGTGCAGGTCATCATCAATCTGCTGAGCAACGCCATCAAGTTTACGCGGTCTCCGGGGCGATAACCGTGCAGGCGAAGCTTTATGACGGCCCTATACCGTTTGACCGCAAACATGTGGAGATATCGGTCAGCGATACCGGGGTCGGGATCGAGGAATCCAGGATACCTTCAATATTCGAGAAGTATAAAACAGTCAGCGGGCAGGATGCCGCGCTGCCCAGCACGGGGCTGGGGCTGTCGATCGCTAAACAGATTGTGGAGGTGCACGGCGGCCGTATCTGGGTGGAAAGCCGTGTCGGTAAAGGCAGCACATTCGGTTTCACTATCCCTTGTTCGCCCGAAAAAACGCAGGGTGTTTAGGCCCGGGCCAGGGTAAATGTTGAGGTGAATATGTCGAAGGGCGCAAAAAAAACCAGGAAGAAAGCAAAAAAAGATATCTGTGGCGAATGCAAGAGCCAGGCGGATTGCTGTAAATTCGGGGCGTGGGCGGACGTAGAAGAGGCTAAAAAGATAGCGTCCCTGGGATTAAGGGGCGAATTTTTTCAACTGGAGAAGGACACGGATTTCTTATCAGGATACCGGATCGGCACCAGTTATGAAGACGAGCCGTGCACTTTCCTTGACCGTGACGGGCTTTGTTCGATACACAAGATCGATTATAACCTGAAGCCAAAGACCTGCAGGGAATTCCCTTACGAAAAGAGCAGGCTCTCGCCTTATGCCAAGGTTTTATGCACGGTAGTAAAGTCCAAAAAGAAGAAAAGATAAACAGAAAATGAAGAAGTCGATCGGCGCCAAGACCATAGTTTTTCCGACACCGGTTTTCATCATCGGCACATACGATAAGTCCGGCAATCCTAACGCCATGGTTGTTGCCTGGGCAGGGATATGCTGTTCCCAGCCCCCGTGCGTGAGCATATCATTGCGCGAGGCGACTTATACCTACGCGAATATACTGGAGCGCAAGGCGTTCACCGTGAATATCCCTTCGGAGAAGTACATCAAAGAAACGGATTACTGCGGAATCGTTTCCGGTAAGAACGAGAACAAATTCAAATCCACCGGGTTAACCGCGGTAAAAAGCGCTATTGTTGACGCCCCTTATATCGAAGAATTTCCTTTGGCCCTGGAATGCGCTTTGATCCAAAGCGCCAAGGTCGGCCTGCACACGATCTTTGTGGGCGAGGTAAAGGATATAAAGGCCGATGAGACGGCCTTGGACAAGGACGGCCAGCCGGATATCGAGAAGATAAAACCATTCATTTTTAATCCCGCGACCAGGACTTATTACGGCACAGGGAAGTTTCTGGCGCAGGCGTTCTCTGTAGGGAAGAAATAGATATCGACCGATAAAAAAGGAGAGGCTATGCAAATGACATTCACCGATAAAGATAAAAAACAACTGGTCCCTTTGGCGAGAAACGCCAGGATAATCGGGATGTTCTTATTCGTTATGGCGGGGTTTTTGCTGTTGGTCGGAGCGGTCAACCTGTTATGGGCGATCAAGGACGGGGTGCTGACGCAGGATAAGACGATAGCGAAAACCGTGGAATTATTCGTGCAGGCGTTGATATCCGCGGTAATGGGCTTTTATACCGTTAAGTTCTCCGGCGAAATGAGAATGTTCAACGCCAAAGGCGAATCCGACGACCTGATGAAGGCCTTGGGCCGTTTGGCGTCATTATACCGGGTCCAGCTTATCCTGGTTCTGCTCTTTTCAGCGGTAATTATATTCTCATTGGCGATGTTCGCGATAGCATTCTTTGCAAAACATTAAGAGCGGCAATCCCGGCTTTAATTTTAAGAAAGGCACGAAATGAGTTTCGAATATTTAAGGAAGATCCCCAGCGCTAACGAGATAATCAGCCGGATGCCAATACCCGAGGCCTTGCGGAGGGTAAAGAAGGAAAGGGACAGGCAAATAATCGATATATTCACCGGCAAGAGCGATAAACTCCTGGTCATTATCGGGCCGTGTTCCGCGGACAATGAAAAGGCGGTCTGTGAATATGTTTCTCGGTTACAGAAGCTTCAGGACGAGGTGGAGGAAAAGCTGCTTTTGGTCCCGCGTGTTTATACCAATAAACCCAGGACCACCGGTGAGGGGTATAAAGGAATGATGCACCAGCCGGATCCCAAAGACAAACCCAATATCGTGGAGGGGATCAAGGCGTTGCGGAAGATGCATCTGAAGCTGTTGAAAGAGTCGGGACTTACCGCTGCCGATGAGATGCTCTATCCGGCGAATTACCCGTATGTCGAGGACCTGTTAAGCTACGTGGCCATAGGCGCCAGGTCGGTGGAGAACCAGCAGCACCGCTTGACGGTCAGCGGGCTGGATATCCCGGTGGGGATGAAAAATCCCACCAGCGGGGACCTGAACGTGATGCTTAATTCCGTCCAGGCAGGCCAGTCGGCGCATGTTTTTATTTACCGCGGATGGGAGGTAAAGACCTCCGGCAATCCTTATGTGCACAGCATCCTGCGGGGAGCTGTTAATCAGCACGGCCAGAGCATCCCCAACTATCATTATGAGGAAATGGTCAAATTGTCCGAGATGTACCAGAAGCGCGGCCTTTTGAACCCGGCGATCATCGTGGATACCAACCACGCTAATTCCGGCAAGAAATATGAAGAACAGCCCAGGATCGCCCTGGAGGTGATCCGCAGCACGAGGCATTCAAAGGTATTGAAAAAGATGCTCAAGGGGTTCCTGATCGAGAGCTATATTGAGGAAGGAAGCCAGGATATTAACGCGAAGGTTTTCGGGAGATCCATAACCGACCCGTGCCTGGGCTGGGATGATTCGCGCAAACTGATCCGGGAATTAGCGGGGGTTATTTAAGGCCAATTACAAATCCGGTTTATTCGCAGCAGGAGCGCCCGGGCAGTATCTCTTGCAGGGTTATATCGAATACCAGGTCTTTGCCGGCAAGAGGATGGTTGGCGTCCACCACGACTTTTGTTTCGGCGATTTCGTTTACCGTTACTATTAACGGCATATTTTCATCCTGGCTGATCTGTAATTGCTGGCCGACGGACAGCTTAAGGTCTTTAGGAAGCTGATCCCGGTCCAGAGCCAGGAACATTTCCTGACGAGGTTGTCCGTAAGCCCTATCGGCGGGGATCTTTATTGTTTTCCATTCCCCGGCTTTCATCCCGATCACCGCCTGCTCAAAATCCTCCAGAAGATGTTTTTCCCCGATCTTGAACTCCAAAGGTTCGCGTTTCAGCGAATCGTCAAATATCCGCCCATCTTCAAGTTTTCCGGTGTAATGGACCTTTACTTTGTCTCCGAGCTTTGCCAGGGTCATTTTGCCTCCTTTTAAGGCCGTAAAAACAAAAAACCCCCAAACCGTGAAACTTTGGGGTTTTTTGCAGGTGATAGGCCTTTACAGCTTGCGCTATCGGTACGACCTCCTTGTTCACCTACTCCCTACATCTTGACTACAGTATGAGTATGACACGGAATTGCTAAATGTCAAGGGCAGGGCTGACGTTTTTTAGAAGATAAATTTGGTTGCCAAAAGGCTTATTTGGTAATAAAATAAAACAATCAAATATGGCCATATAGGCCGGTAATTTATGGGGAGGTGTCCGGATGAATCGTAATAAATTCTTGTTCGCGTTGGCGACAGGCTTTTTCTTGTTAACGGCGGCATTGTCCAGCGGTTGCGTTACAGCTTCTAAAAAGGCGGATACTCTGCCGGCGCCTGGGGCAGCCGTCCCACAGCCGCCTAAGGTTACCCAGGATGTGAAGGTTTTTCGCGTGTTGCAGCAGATCGACCTGGATAATGACGGCAAGAAGGAGATCGTGGCTATTTATGACACCAACAGCAATGTCTGCGGGGTCAAGGTATTAAAGGATGTGGATGATCAGGCTCAGATAATCTTTGAGCAGGTCTTTGTCGACCCGGGCGTTAAATTTGAAGTGGTCAGTGGGACCCCGAAGATATTATTCTGCCAGCCGATCCAGGATACCGGATATAAGATGAACCGTTCTTATTCCTGGGATGGAAGCACATTCGTGCTTGACCCGGAAAGATGAGATATTTAAACGCAGCGCTTACTATAATAGCTGTTTTTCTCGTAGTGATAGCCGGCCGGCTTTTTCAGTTGGGCATACTTATGGAAGGCAGCCGGGAGAGCAGCCAGTCTTTTATTAACTCCTGCCAGGCTTTGATAAATTCCAACCAGCATCTGGAATCGGAGATCATCAATCTGCGAAAGCAGATCGCCGGCTTGCAGGAACAGGTGTTAAAAAGGTAGCGGTAAAAAAGGAGGAACGGATGCAAAAAGCATCGGGTGTTTGTCTGGTCCTGGTTTTTGCGTGCAGCGTGTTATTGTCAGGCTGCGCTACGCCTTATCCGTATGGAGCGCTTTATACGGAGATCAAGGCCCCCGCGGCTGTCGGCACTGAAGGTCTTGCTTATTCAAAAGTAGGGGTTGCCAAATCCACGTCGATCCTGGGCTTAGTAGCCACAGGCGATGCCAGTATTAAGGCTGCCTCGGATAACGGCGGGATCAAAAAGGTCAAATACGTCGATTACAGCGCCAAGAACATACTGGGCATATTCGGCGAATACACTACCACGGTTTATGGCGACTGATCGTTAAACTAAAAAGGGGCAGCCTTTATGGAACAAGAGGTTGCCCCTTTTTTTATGGATAATTAATGATATGATGAAAAAGGCATTGTTGATTTTTGCGGTTATGTTAACCGGTCTGGCCCTTAGCCGGGGTTATGCTTTTGCCAATACCTCTATCCGCACGGAAGTGGATAAAACCTGCGTCGCGCCTAAAGAACTGCTTACCTACAAGGTGGTCATTGAGTCCACGCGCAGGAGTATTCCCGCTCCGCATATCCCGAAATTCACGAGTTTCAAGATCGTATCCCAGGGGCAGGCTACGAACATATTCAGGCACGCCGGCAAGTTAAAGACCCGGGCGGAATATATTTTCATGCTTTTGCCGAAAAAAACCGGCAGGATAAGGATCTATCCGGCGCGTGTGACGATAGAAGAAAAAAGTTTTACATCAGCGCCGCTGGATATAGAAGTGACTCATGCCTGTTCTTCGCAGGGTAAACGAAAAGCCAGCCCGGGATCCCCGCAGTTAAAAGAAGCGCCGGGACAGGAAGAAGCCCCTGAAAGCCTTCAGGGTGCCCCGGATCCAGACCAGCCACAATACGTTTTGTGAATTAATGAATAAATATCTTAAATATCTGTTGAGCCTGCTTGTCCTGGTTTTTTTGCCGGGCAGTTCATCGTATTCCCGGGATATCCCCGGGCTTGAGGGGTTCGTCAAGGAAGACCGGGTTTTGGTCCTTGCCCCGCATCCCGATGATGAGGCGATAGCCTGCTCAGGTATGATACAGCGGGCGTTAGGGGCCGGGGCAAAAGTGCAGGTGGTTTGCTATACCAACGGCGATAATAATGAATTCGCTTTTATCGTATATGAGAAGCGCATAACTTTTAAAAAAGGCGAATTCCTGCATATGGGGGAGGTGCGCAGAAAAGAAACCCTGTCCGGGATGGGCTATCTGGGGCTGGGGCCGGAGAATGTGAAATTTATGGGGTATCCGGATTTCGGGACTATGGAGATCCTGACAAAATACTGGCAGTCTAAAGTCCCTTTCCGCAGCATGCTGACCAGGATCAGGAAGGTGTCGTATCCTGAGGCCCTTTCGATAGGCGCCCCGTATGAGGGTGAAAGCATCCTGGAGGACCTTAAGACCATATTGCGCGCGTTCAGGCCGACCAAAATATTTGTTTCCCATCCCGCGGACAGTAACCGCGATCATCAGGCATTATACCTTTTTTCCCGTGTGGCGCTATGGGATTTGGAAGGATTGATCGATCCGCCTCAGGTTTACCCTTATATCGTGCATGTGGCTGGCTGGCCCAGGCCGCGCGGCCACCATATTAACCTTGAGCTTCATCCGCCGAATGAATTGGCCGATATGAAGTGGGCCAGGCTTGATCTGATCCCGGAAGAAATAGAGAACAAGCAAAAAGTGATCTCGTTCCATAAAAGCCAGATCGAATATAATCCCCCGTACCTGTTTACCTTTGCCCGCAAGAACGAGCTTTACGGCGATTGTCCGTTGATCCGGGTAAAACGCTCGGAGGAAGAGATAGATTGGCAGGCTACCGATATAAAAAAAGAGCCGGTTGCCGGCGCCCCGCAAACCCGGGAGCGCAAAAATAACGAGACCCCGCTTTTATCATACGCCTGTAAGGATGATTTTCTTTTGATCCGCCTGGCGTTGCGCAACAAGCTATCCAAGAATATGGGCGTATTCATTAATCTATTAGGGTATAGCCACAAGAAGAAATTCAGCCAGATGCCCAAACTGAAGATCACTATCGGTTTATTGGGTATGCGGATAAAAGACAAAAAGGACGTGTTGTTCATCCGGCAGGCGCAGTTGAGATATGAAGGCAAGAATCTGGTCGTCAAGATACCTTTAGCCAGCCTGGATGATCCCGAATACATAATGTCCCGGGTTAGGCGCCGGATGTTCCGGTTCCCTTTGGATGAGGGCGCCTGGAGGGTCGTTAAATTAGAGTAGGAAATGGATGATATAATTATCCGGCTTTATTACGGGGCTGACCGCGATGCTGTCCGGCAGATCGCCTGCGATACTGCGCTTATGGGCGGCCCCGGGGAAATATTCTTCTCGGATAAAGAGGTCCTGGCGGATTTCCTTACTCTTTATTTCACCGACTATGAGCCTGGTTCGAGTTTCGTGGCCCAGTCCGGCAGTGGGGTTATCGGCTATCTGATCGGTTCCCGGGACAGCCGTAAGATGGGAAAGATATTCGGCGGAAAGATCTGCGGCCCGCTTTGCCTGAAGATGCTCATCAGGGGGGCGCTGTTCAACAGGAAAAACCTCGTTTTCATATTCCATAGCCTGAAAAGCCTGATCCGTGGCGAATTTAAATGCCCGGATTTCAGCAATGACTATCCGGCTGTAATGCATATAAACCTTAAAGCAGGTTTTAGGGGTAAGGGGATCGGTTCAAGATTGATCGCGGCTTACCTGAAGCATTTAAAAACGAACAAAGCATCAGCGGTGCGTTTAGCTACCTTTTCGGATAAGGCAAAAGATTTCTTCTTGAAAAACGGGTTCAGCCTGCTTTTTCAGCAGACGAGGTCTTGTTTTCGGTATTTGCTCGGCCGCGATGTACGGGTGTATATTTACGGCAGAAAATTGTGATCCGAGACCCGGTCTTGTAACTTGTTGTAGGCTAATGGTTTACAAGACCGGGTCTTGAAGTGGAATATGGGAAAATTAAGCGATATCTCCATACGCTATGTAAAAGGCGTAGGCCCGAAACGGGAAAAGGTTTTTAACAAGCTGGGCGTCTGCAGCATCGAAGACCTTTTGTATTATTTCCCCAGGCGTTATGAAGACCGGACTAAATTTATTCCCATATCAGCTTTGGAAGAAGGCCGGGAGCAGACAATAAAAGCCCGGGTCCTGGTCAGCGCGGACAGGCGTTCTTTTCGGCGCAGGGGGTTCAGTATTACCGAGGCGCTGGTAGAAGACGCTACCGGCAGGCTTTCCTGCGTATGGTTCAATCAGCCGTATCTTAAGGCTTATTTGCGGCCGGGGACGGAGGTTATTCTTTACGGTAAGATTGAGCGGTATTCGGGAAAACTGCAAATGAACGCGCCGGAATTCGAGGTTGTCTCCGGGGAAAGCGAGGGATCGCTTAATTCCGGCAGGATCGTCCCGGTTTATTCTTTGCCCCAAGGCCTGGGCCAGCGCAGTTTCCGCAAGATGATCCGGATGGCCCTGGATAAATATTTAAGCCAGGTCATAGATTTTATGCCGTTCGATGTAAAGCGGAACCACAAACTGCTTGATCTGGCGCAGAGCATTTTGAATATTCATTTCCCGGAGAATGACGGCCTGCAGAAGGATGCTTATGCCAGACTGGCTTTCGAGGAATTCCTGTTTTTTCAACTGCCGCTTATATTGAGAAAACAAAAAAGGAAAGAGAAGGCAGGGATCGCGCATAAAGTAGAGGGCCGTCTGTTGAATGATTTCCTGGCAAAACTTCCGTTCGAGCTTACCGAGGGCCAGAAAACCGTGATCGCAGAGATAAAGGCGGATATGGCCAAGCCTGAAGCCATGCAAAGGCTGCTTCAGGGGGACGTGGGCTCGGGAAAAACAGTAGTGGCTGCCGGCGCCTGTATGATCGCTATTCAGGGGGGTTTTCAGGCGGCGATAATGGCTCCAACGGAGATACTGTCCAGGCAGCATTTTGAAAAAATAAACTCCCAGCTTTCCGGCTTGAGATCACAGCGGAATAAGATCAAAGTCGGCCTGCTTACCAGCTCCGGACTGAGAAAACAGAAGGATAAGATGATCCGGGATATTAAAGAAGGAAAGGTCGACCTGGTGATCGGCACGCATGCCTTGCTTGAAGAGAACGTGCAGTTCAAGAGCCTCGGTTTGGCGGTGATCGATGAGCAGCATAAATTCGGCGTAGGCCAAAGGGCCCTGCTGCCGGCTAAAGGGAAAAATCCGGATATATTGATAATGACCGCCACGCCTATACCCCGGACATTGGCTATAACCCTTTACGGCGACCTGGATGTTTCGGTGATCCGGCATTTGCCTCCGGGCAGGGGCAGGATCAAGACGCTCTATTTCACCCGGGAGAAACAAGCGCAGGCTTACGCCATTGCCAAAGAGCAGATGGCGGCCGGAAATCAGGCGTATATTGTTTATCCGGTGATCGAGGAATCTTATGCCCTGGATATTGCCGGCGCGGAAAAGATGTACGAACAGTTCAAAAAAGGGGAATTCCGGCAGTTCAGGCTGGGGTTGATCCATGGCAGGATGAAGCATGATGAGCAGGAAGCGGTTATGCTTAAATTCAAGAACAAGGAATTGGACGCTCTGGTATCGACCACTGTTTTGGAGGTAGGGATAGACGTGCCTTCGGCTACCTGTATGATCGTCGAGCATGCCGAACGTTTCGGATTGAGCCAGCTGCATCAACTTCGCGGCAGGGTAGGCCGGGGCGCTATAGAATCATTTTGCGTGCTGGTTTCCGGCGCGGTAACTGAAACCAGCCGGGCCAGGATGCTGGCAATGGCCAGTTACAGCGATGGTTTCAGGATCGCGGAAGAGGACCTTAGAATACGCGGCCCTGGAGAGTACTTCGGCAGCAGGCAGCACGGTTTGACCGGGTTGAGGATCGCCAATCCTTTGACCCAGCTGCAGCTTTTGAAGTCAGCCAGGGAAGAGGCGGTCAATATAGTGGCTCAAGACCCGGGGCTGGGATCCCGGCAGAACGTTTTATTGAAGGAAAAGCTCTTGCAGCGCTTTCCGGAATACGAAAAAGTTATGGTGGTGGGCTAAAGAATATGCGCATAATATCGGGGCAATATAAGAGCAGGATCATTCAGGTCCCGGAAGGCATAAGGCCGACAGAGGACCGGGTAAAAAAGGCTTTTTTTGATATTATGGGAGATGTTTCCGGTTTATCCTGCCTGGAATTGTTCGCCGGTTCGGGTTCTGTGGGCCTGGAGGCGTTGTCTTTAGGCGCAGGGTCGATGGTTTTTGTGGAGATAAGCCGGGCCTGCGTAAAGTCGATCCAGGATAATGTCAAAGTCTTCGGCTTGGAAGATAAGGTAATGGTGCTTGCCAAAGACAGCTTAGAGGCTATAAAGCAGCTTTATGCCAGCCAAAAGAAATTTGATCTGATCTATCTTGATCCTCCGTATTATAAGGGGATATCAGAAAAAGCCTTGCAAATCCTGGCTGATTGTGATATATTACTGCCTTCCGGGTATATAGGGGTGCAGCACTTTAAGAAAGACCCTTTGCCTGAGAAACAAGGAGACCTGTCCAGGTTCAGGCAGTCCAAGTACGGTGATTCCGTGCTTTCTTTTTATAAGAAGGGAATTTAGCCCAAGAATATGCGTCAAAAAGCCATATACCCCGGTACATTCGACCCGGTCACCTTCGGTCATATTGACATAATTAAACGGGCTCAAGAGATATTCTCCGAGGTTATTGTCGCCGTAGCGCATAATCCCAGGAAATCGCCGTTTTTTACCGTTCCGGAAAGGGTCGCTTTGCTTAAAAAAGCTACTTCCGGAATGAAAGGCGTCACTGTTTGCGATTTCAGGGGCCTGGTAGTGGATTTTGCCCGCAAGAACAGATCGCCGGTATTGATCCGGGGATTAAGGATGCTTTCGGATTTTGAATATGAATTCCAGATGGCTTTGACCAATAGAAAGCTGGCCCAGGATATCGAAACCATATTCCTGATGCCGCATGAGTCTTACAGCTATATTTCGTCAAAGCTTTTGAAAGAAGTAGCATTTTTAGGCGCGGATTTATCCCCGTTCCTCCCTGATTTCGTGGAAACCGCATTGAAATCTAAGATCAGACGAAAAAACAAGTAATGAAGATAAATGTAAATCACATCCTTCCCCTAGGGACGGTATTTGAAGAGGATATCTCCGCGGAGGCGCTGGAGGCGGGGACTGATATAACAAAGTTCAAAAGCCCGGTGCATGTTAAGGCCCGGCTGGAAAAAATAACCAACGCGGTAATCGCCGAACTGGAGATAACCGCGCGCGTCAGCCAGGTCTGCGGGCGTTGCCTGAAAGAATTTGACCAGCTCCTGGATAGGAAGTTAAGGTTGAGTTTCGCTTTGGACCGCGGTATTTACGAACTTGACCTGGATCCGGATATCCGGGAAGATATAATCCTGTGGTATCCTTTGCAGCCTTTGTGCAAACCGGATTGCCTGGGATTATGCCCCGGATGCGGGGTGAATCTTAATGAGGCAAAATGCGGTTGTGGGGATAAGAAGTAAATATCAGGATGTTATGCCCGAAGATAAGCCGGGTATTTATTAACCGTTTTGCCCCTTGCTTAGACGCTTTGTAATTTTCAGCGCTTCGCGACTGAAATTACATACGCAAGCTGCGGGGTTAATTCGCAGACGCTTCGACGTATGTCGAAGCCCTGAGTTGCGTCGCTCCGGCGGAGTTTTCGTAACTCAGCTGCTCATTAAGGAGATTAAAATGCCTTTACCAAAGCAACGACATTCGCATACCCGCGGGAAAAAACGCAGGACCCATTGGAAAGTAATCCCGGCCGGCCTTATCGCCTGTCCGCAATGTAAATCATTAAAGAGGCCGCATCGTGTATGTCCGGTTTGCGGGAACTATGATGGAAAGCAGGCAGTGGCGATCAAAGTAAAAAAAGACAAAAAGAAGGCCGCTTAACTAAATCCTATCAGACAGGATCAAGAATAAATGAAGATAATTGTTGATGCTATGGGCGGCGACTATGCCTCTGATGTGGTGGTTGACGGAGCGATAGCCGCGGTTAAAGAATATCAGGTAGGGGTTGTCCTGGTCGGAGATGAAGCAAAGATACGCATGCGTATCAGAAAAATGAAGTTCGATTCCAAGCTTCTTTCGGTATATCCCGCATCCGAAGTCATTGAAATGCATGATTCTCCGGCTACCAGCGTCAGGAGGAAGCGTAATTCTTCTATTGTGCTGGGCCTGAAATTGGTGCGCGACGGCCAGGGGGACGCGTTTTTCAGCGCCGGAAATACCGGGGCTGTTGTTTGCGCGTCCACGTTGACTTTAGGGATGCTGCCCGGCATCGAGCGGCCGGGTATCGCTACGTTAATGCCCAGCCTGAAAGGCGTTTCCCTGATTATCGACGTAGGGGCGAATATTGACCCTAAACCCTTGCATATTTTGCAGTACGCGGTAATGGCAGATGCCTATGCACGTTATATCCTGCATAATCCCAATCCCAGGGTAGGCCTCTTGAACGTGGGCGAGGAGGAAAGCAAAGGGACCGTGCTTCTCAAGGATATCCATGAATCGTTATCCAAGACCCATCTGAATTTTATCGGCAACGTTGAAGGCAGGCATTTGTTCTCCGGAGATTGCGACATTATTGTCTGCGACGGGTTCGTGGGCAATGTCGCGTTAAAGGTTACGGAAAGCCTGGCTGAGGCGATGCAGATCTCTCTGAAAAAGCATATTTTTAGCAATCCCCTTGGTATTATCGGAGGCTTGCTTTTGCGGTCGAGCTTCAGGGCGTTTAAAAAAGAGATAGATTATTCTGAATACGGCGGGGCGCCTCTTTTAGGCGTCAACGGAGTATCGATAATCGGCCACGGCAGGTCGAATGCCAAAGCGATCAAGAACGCGATCCGGGTGGCCAAGGAGGAAGTGGAGAACAGGTTCAACGAGAAGGTCTTGGAGGCGATAAATTTGGAAGGATTGGTTCAAACTAAAGAAAATAACCCTCAAGTTGCGCCGTTAGACAAGTAATCCTTTAACAGAAAGAACTCAATGAAAAAAGTAGGCGTATTGGGATTAGGGAAATACATACCGGAGAAGGTCCTGACCAACGCAGACCTGGAAAAGATGGTCGACACCTCCGATGAATGGATCACTACCCGCACCGGCATTAAAGAGCGACATATAGCCGCTAAAGATGAAGCTACCAGCGACCTGGCCACTAAAGCCGCCAGGCAGGCTTTGAAAGCTGCTTCCCTGGAGCCACAGGATCTGGATATGATAATAGTGGCTACGGTTACTCCGGATATGCAGTTTCCGTCTACGGCTACTTTTGTCCAGGCGAATCTTGGGGCAAAGAAGGCTTTTTGTTTTGATATCTCGGCGGCCTGCGCGGGGTTCATTTACGGGATAACCATTGCCCAGCAGTTTATCGCCCGCGGAACGGTCAAGAACGCGCTGGTCATCGGCGCGGAGACCCTTACCCGGATAACCGATTGGCAGGACCGGAATACCTGCGTTCTTTTCGGGGACGGCGCCGGCGCAATGGTCCTGGGGGAGAGCACAGGTTCCGAGATCCTTTCGGCTTATCTGGGTTCAGACGGGTCCAACACGGGGTTGTTGAATATGCCGGGCGGAGGCTCGCGTAATCCGGCTACAGCCCAGACCGTTCAGGACAGGCTGCATTACATCAAGATGGACGGAAATGCGCTTTTTAAGATCGCGGTCACCAGTATGGCTGACGCCGCGTTAATGGCTCTGAAAAACGCCGGGCTTAAATGCGCGGAAGTGAATTGGATCATCCCGCATCAGGCTAATCTGAGGATCATCAACGCTGTAGCGAAGAGGCTGGGATTCGTCAACGCGCAGGTTTATCTTAATATTGAGAAATACGGGAATATGTCCAGCGCCTGCGTGGCTATAGCTTTATGCGAGGCTGTCCAGGAAGGCAAGATCAAAAAAGGCGATATTGTGCTTCTGGACGCGTTCGGGGGCGGGTTGGTTTGGGGCGCGGTGATTATTAAGTGGTGATCTAAACTAAAACATAAAGGGTTCGATGGATAAATACGGATTTTTATTCGCAGGCCAGGGAAGCCAGTATGTCGGAATGGGCAAGGATCTATGCGAGGCTTTTCCTGAAAGTAAAGCGGTGTTTGAAAAGGCGGAAGAGACCCTGGGTTTGGATCTCAGAAAGTTGTGCTTTGACGGACCGGAAGCCAGTCTTAAGCCGACGAATGTTTCCCAGCCGGCTATTGTCAGCGTGACCCTGGCGGCTTTCGAGGCGTTCCAAGCCCAACACAACATAAAACCCGCTTTTGCCGCCGGCCTTAGCCTGGGTGAGTATTCCGCTTTGATCGCTTTGCGCGCTTTTGAGTTCAAGAACGGCATGAAATTGATCCATAAAAGAGGCCGGATAATGGAAGAGGCTGCCCAAAAAAGGCCCGGCAAGATGGTGGTTATACTGGATCTTTCTATGGACAGGGTCAGGGATATATGCAGAAAAACCGAGTCTGAAATAGCCAATCTTAATGCCCCGGGACAAATCGTTATTTCCGGTTTCGCGGAAAATGTGGAGATGGCAAAGGTGCGTTGCCTGGCCGCCGGAGCTAAGAAAGCCATTGACCTGCCGGTAAGCGGGGGATTTCATTCCCTTTTGATGTTCGAGGCATCGGGCGCGTTAAAGAAAATCTTGGACGATCTGCCTATGTTTATGCCTAAAGCTCCGGTTATCAGCAATTATACTGCGCTACCTATGTACAGGACCGCGGATATAAAGCTGAATCTGGTTTACCAGATATATTCAGCGGTAAGATGGGAAGAGTCAATGAGATATATGCTTAGCCAGGGGGTGACCAAGTTTATCGAATTCGGACCGGGCAAGGTGTTAAGAGGCCTGATGCGCAAGATTGAACCTTCCGCGCAGGTGTTCAACATAGAAAAAGCCGCGGATATCGCTAATTTTGTCAAATAGGAACATTAACGGAGGTAAAATAATGCGTTTAGAAGGGAAAGTGGCTTTGGTTACCGGAGGAGGCAGAGGCATAGGCAAGGAAATATCCCTGTTATTTGCCAGGGAAGGCGCGGATATCGTGATCTGGGATGTTAATCCTCAGGATGCGGATAATACCTGTAAAGAGATCGAGGCTTTAGGCAGGAAGACTTTATCCGGGCAGGTGGATGTCACCGATTATGCCAAGGTAGAAGAAGCGGTCAACAAAATTCTTGACAAATTCAACAAGATTGATATATTAGTTAACAATGCCGGGATCACTAAAGACAATCTGCTTTTGCGGATGAGCCAGGCAGAATGGGATGCGGTCATAAATGTCAACCTTAAAGGGACATTTAACTGCACCAAAGCCTGCGCCAGGCCCCTGATAAAGCAGCGCCAGGGTAAGATTGTCAACATTGCATCGATCATTGGGATAATGGGAAATGCCGGACAGGCAAACTATGCAGCTTCTAAGGCCGGGATAATCGCCTTGACTAAGACCTCGGCCAGGGAAATGGGAAGCCGGAATATCAATGTCAATGCCATAGCCCCTGGATTTATCCAGACGGCTATGACCGACAAGCTTCCCGAAGAAATAAAACAGAAGATGCTGGCTAACATTCCCTTAGGTAAGTTAGGGACCCCTAAGGATGTGGCTAATGCCTGTTTATTCCTGGCCTCGGAGGAGGCGCATTATATAACAGGACAGACCATAGTAGTGGATGGCGGAATGGTGATGGTATAATCGGCGGTTTACAACATATCCCCGCTGTTTCGCGGCGCGCAGCGCAAAGCGAAAACAGGTTCTGGGGATCATTCAAGGAGGAAATAGAATGGCAGTTGAAGAGAAAGTAAAAGCTATAATCGCAGAACAACTTGGCGTAAAACCGGAGGAAGTTACCGCAGAGGCGTCGTTCGTGGATGACCTGGGCGCTGATTCCCTGGATACCGTAGAGCTGGTTATGGCTTTTGAAGAGGAATTCGGTATCGAGATCCCGGATGAGGATGCGGAAAAGATCACCACTGTGAACGAGGCGATTAAATACATCGACGAAAAAACTGCTAATAAATAATATAATGCCGTATTTTGCAGGTTGAATACTACCCCGCCATTTTCACTAGGCGGGGTAAGTTTTAATAAACCAATTAATAATTCATTCAGGTAAAGGATAATGAAGAGCCAGGAAAATAGAGTTGTGGTAACGGGTTTAGGCGTAGTTTCGCCTTTGGGCAACGATATTTCTTCTTTCTGGAGCAGCCTTCAGGCCGGAAAATCGGGGGTGGGTCAGCTTACCACGTTCGATGCCTCGGGATTTGACTGCCATATCGCCGCCGAGGTCAAGGGGTTCGACCCGCAGGCCTTTGGCCTGACCAGGAAAGAAGCTATGCGTATGGAGAAATTCGTCCAATACTCGCTGGCCTGCACTAACCAGGCGGTCAAGAATTCCGGCCTGGACCTTGAGAAAGTTGACAAGGAGCGCGCGGGCGTTATAGTAGGCTCCGGCATAGGCTCTTTGCGGATCATAGAAGAAGAATATAAGGTTTATTTAAAAGGCGGCGCTTCGCGCATTTCGCCTTTTCTTATCCCCAGCCTGATAATCAATGAGGCATCCGGGCATATCGCGATAAAATACGGTTTTAACGGCCCTAATCTGGCGGTGACCACTGCCTGCGCTTCCGGCTCTCATGCTATAGGTAACGCGGTGCGGATCATCCAGCGCGGCGACGCGGATATTATGATCAGCGGAGGCACGGAAAGCTGCGTTACTGCTTTAGGTGTCGGCGGTTTTTGCGCGCTTAAGGCCTTATCTGTGCGTAATGACGAACCGGAGAAAGCCAGCCGGCCGTTCGACGCCCAGCGCACCGGGTTTGTTATGGGTGAAGGCTGCGGCATAGTGATCCTGGAATCACTGGAACACGCCCAAAAAAGAGGGGCGCATATATACTGCGAAGTGCCCGGATTCGGCGCTTCCTGCGACGCCTATCATATAACCGCGCCTGACCCTGACGGCCACGGCGCGTCTTTGGCTATAAAATGGGCGTTAAAAGACAGCGGGCTTAATCCGGAAGATGTGGATTATATAAATGCCCACGGTACATCCACTAAAATGAACGATAAGGTGGAGACCATGGCGATAAAACGGGCGTTGGGCGACCACGCCAAGAAAGTTATGGTAAGTTCGACCAAGTCGATGACCGGACATTTATTGGGCGCGGCAGGCGGTGTGGAGTTTATAGTTTGCTGCCTTGCCATAAAAGATAGTGTTGTCCCTCCCACGATCAACTACGAGTTCCCGGACCCGGACTGCGACCTGGATTATGTCCCGAACGCGGCGCGTAAGGCCGAGGTCGATGTCTGCATCTCAAATTCCCTCGGATTCGGCGGGCATAACGCTACCCTGGTTGCCAAGAGATTCAAATAAAATAAGTTTAAGATAATAGGATTATGGCGCATACAATAGCGGAAAAAATATTATTGGCCCATACGGGCCTTGCCTACCGGCAGGCAGGCAAGAAGGATATCCGCCCGGGCGAATTCATCGAGGCTGATGTGGACGTGGCTTTAGGAAATGATATCACCGCGCCTATCGCCATTTCGGAATTCAAGAAAGCCGGATTTACCAGGGTCTTCGATAAGAATAAGATCGTCCTGGTTCCCGACCATTTCGCCCCGGCAAAAGACCTGAAAAGCGCCAATCAGTGCAAGGCGTTGGCTAATTTCGCCGAGGAACAGAAGATCAAGAATTATTTTGAAGTGGGGTGCATGGGCATAGAGCACGCGTTGCTTCCGGAAAAAGGCATAGTCCTGCCCGGGATGCTGGTCATCGGCGCGGATTCGCATACCTGCACTTACGGCGCCTTAGGCTGTTATTCCACCGGTTTAGGCTCTACTGACCTGGCCAGGGCTTTTGTGGACGGTAAATGCTGGTTCAAGGTCCCGGAGAGCATAAAGTTCATATATAAAGGAAAGCCGAATAAATGGATCTCGGGAAAAGACCTGATCCTTTATACTATCGGCCGGATCGGGGTTGACGGGGCTTTGTATTGCGCGATGGAATTTACCGGCCCGGTGATCAAAAAGCTGCCGATGGATGGCCGGTTCTCTATGTCTAATATGGCGATCGAGGCGGGAGCCAGGGCAGGGATAATCGAAACGGATGAGACTACGCTGGATTATGTAAGATCGACCGGAAAGAAGATCGGCTCTGATTTGAGGAAGAAGTGGCTTAGCCTTAAGGCTGATCCGGACGCGGCATATCAAAAAGTATATGAATGGGATGTTACGGGCCTTAAGCCGCAGGTGGCTTGCCCGCATCTTCCCAGCAATGTAAAACCCGCGGCTGAACTGGGCAATGTCAAGCTTGATCAGGTGGTCATCGGTTCCTGCACCAACGGCAGGATCTCGGACCTGCGGATAGCCGCCAAGATATTAAAAGGCAAGAAGGTTGCCCCGGGATTGCGCTTGATCGTCATCCCGGCGACCCAGAAGATATACCGGGAATGCCTTAAAGAAGGCCTGGCTAAAATTTTCATCAAGTCCGGAGGGGTATTCTCCACTCCGACCTGCGGCCCGTGCCTGGGCGGACATATCGGTATACTTACAGAAGGCGAGACCTGCCTGGCTACCACCAACAGGAATTTTATCGGCAGGATGGGGTCGCCTAAATCATTCGTTTATTTGTCCAGCCCGGCAGTAGCCGCGGTTTCGGCGATCACCGGAAGGATCACTGATCCTAACGAGGTTATATGATACTTAAAGGTAAAGCCCATAAATTCGGCGAGGATGTCAATACCGACGATATAATTTCGGCGAAATACCTGGTTTCCACGGATGCCAAGGAATTGGGCAGCCGCTGTATGGAAGCGATCAGCCCGGATTTCGTCAAAAAGGTCCAGCCCGGGGATATTATCGTGGCCGGCAAGAATTTCGGCTGCGGGTCGTCCCGCGAGCACGCGCCTCTGGCGATAAAAGGATGCGGCATCTCGGCTGTTCTTGCCCCGAGTTTCGCGGCGATCTTTTACCGCAATGCCATAAATATCGGGTTGCCGTTCTTGACCCTGCCGGATACGAGCAGGATCAATGAAGGCGATGAGGTGCAGATCGACCTGAATAACGGCCTGATCAGGAATCTTACCCGAAACGAAGAATATAAGACCCAGCCTTTCCCCCGGTTCCTGCAGGAGCTGGTTGCCAAAGGCGGGTTGATGAATTATATAAAAGAGCGTCGGTAATACAAACCTAATGAGGAAAATATGTATAAAATAGCGGTAATACCCGGAGACGGGACAGGTCCGGAAGTGGTCGCGGAAGGGATGAAAGTCCTGGACGCGGCTTCAAAAAAGTTCGGTTTCAAATATGAATCCAAGGCCTTTGATCTCGGCGGGACGCGTTATTTAAAGACCGGCAAGACCGTTGAAGATGCGGATGTCGAAGAGTTGAAGAAATATTCGGCGATATTCCTGGGGGCTATCGGCCATCCTGAAGTAAAACCCGGGATACTGGAAACCGGCGTGCTTTTGAAATTACGCTTCGCACTGGACCAGTATATCAACCTGCGCCCGGTGAAATTGTACAATCCTGCGTATTGCCCGCTTAAAGATAAGAAGCCTGAAGACATCGATTTTGTGGTCGTGCGCGAGAATTCCGAAGGCCTGTATAAAGGGATGGGCGAGTTCAAGGATAAAGGGACCATGGATGAAGTGGCTATCCAGATATCCTATAATACCCGCAAGGGCGTGGAGCGCTGCATCCGTTACGCCTTTGAGTTCTGCCGCAAACGCAATAAAAGGAAGAAGCTGACCCTGTGCGGTAAGACCAATGTTTTGACCTATGCCTGGGATCTCTGGGAAAGGACCTTTAACGAGGTGGCCAAGGAATACAAAGATATTACCACTGATTACGCGCATGTGGACGCCACAACTATGTGGTTCGTGAAGAATCCCGAATGGTTTGACGTGATCGTTACCGATAATATATTCGGGGACATAATCACCGATCTGGGCGCGATGATCCAGGGCGGAATGGGCATTGCCGCGGGCGGGAATATCAATCCCCAGGGCGTTTCTATGTTCGAGCCTATCGGAGGCTCTGCTCCTAAATATACCGGCAAAAACGTGATCAATCCTCTGGCGGCCATCTGCGCCGCAGGGATGTTGTTGGAGAACCTGGGCGAGGTAAAAGCCGCCAAGGCTATCGAGGATGCGGTGATCGGCATCTGCAATAAAGACCTGAAATCTCTGGCCGCCGGTAAAATGGGTTATTCCACACAGGAGATCGGCGACCTGGTCGTAAAAAAATTATAGAGATAAAAGGGGAAACACATATGAAAAAGAAGGAAAAATATAATATTGCGGTAGTGGGCGCGGGCGCGGTGGGTATAGAGATGCTGCGCTGCCTGAAGGATCGTAAATTCCCGGTTGACCGGTTAAAGATACTGGCGCGCTCTTCACGGGAGATGGAAGTGGACGGCGCGAAATACCAGGTGTCCGCGATATCCCCGGAAGCCTTTGAGGGAGTTGATATCGCGTTGTTCGCCGGCACTGAGGGCGAAAAAGGCGCGTCAGTCACCTATGCGGTCGAGGCGGTAAAAAGAGGCGCGGTGGTGATCGATAACGGAGCGGATTTCCGGATGGACCCGGATGTGCCTTTGGTCGTCCCCGAGGTGAACGCCAAGGATATCAAGAGGCATAAAGGCATAATCGCCAATCCCAATTGTTCGACTATCCAGATGGTCGTGGCTTTAAGCCCGATCCATAAGAAGGCCGGCATTAAAAGGGTCATAGTTACGACCCTGCAGGCTGCATCAGGAGCGGGAAAGGCTGCAGTAGAGCAGTTAAAAGATGAATTAAAGCAGATCGCCGGCAGTGATTACCGGAATATTCAGGCGGATGTCGCCAGTAAAGTTATGCCGCAGCAACTAGCTTATAATGTGTTTCCCCAGATCGGCGGGTTCGCGGATTTTGATTTTACCAGCGAGGAATGGAAACTGGTCAAAGAGACCCATAAGATAATGGGCGATAAAAAGATCAAGGTCTCGGCTACCACTGTAAGGGTGCCGGTGCGCATAGGGCATTCCGAGGCTGTCTATATCGAGACTAAAAAGACGATCGCGCCTGAGGCGGTCAAGGAGCTGCTTTCCAATTCTCCGGGCATTGTCGTGATTGACGATTCCAGGAAGAGCCTTTATCCTATGCCTAAGGATGTAGAAGGCAAGTATGATACTTATGTCGGCCGCATCCGCCAGGATCCGTTCGTCAAGAACGGCCTTTGGTTATGGGTGGTCGCGGATAACCTTTTAAAAGGCGCGGCTTCCAACACCATTCAGATCGCTGAAGAACTGATCCGTTAAAATCCGGGACGGTTCTCAACTGCATCTAAAAGTGTTCCCCCTATGGGGACAGTTTTGTTTGGGTTTGAGGACCGTCCCTGCTAAATTATGCGTAATATAAGCCTTACTCTGCAATATGAGGGGACAAGGTATAACGGCTGGCAGCGCCAGCGCAATACGCGTAATACTATCCAGGAGATAGCCGAGAAAACTCTTTCCCGGATACTGCAATCAAAAATATCTTTGATCGCCTGCGGCAGGACGGACGCCGGGGTGCATGCCCAACAGCAAACCGTTAATTTCAAGACTAAGAATCCTATCCCCTTAAACAATCTCAAAAAGGCTTTAAATTCGCTTTTGCCTGACGATATAAAAGTCAGCGCTGCGCGGATTGTCCCCGCGGATTTCCACAGCCAGTATTCCTGCCTTTCCAAAACATACTGTTATACCATTCTAAACCGCGATCATCCTGACGTATTCCAGCGCGGCCGGGTTTACTTTTATCCGCACCGCCTTGATTTCGCGGCGATGCGCAAGGCCAGCCGGTTCCTGGCCGGGAAACACGATTTTTCTTCTTTTAAGAAAACAGAGATCAGAGGGCCTAAGACCAATGTGCGCGATATCCGCAGCATCCGCTTGAAGAAAAAGAACGGGTTTATCTATATTGAGATCACCGCCAAGGGTTTTTTGTATAATATGGTCCGGAATATAGCCGGGACTCTTATTGAGGTCGGCAGGGGTAAAATACGGATAAGCGACCTGCCCGGGATATTATCCGCTAAGGACAGGAGCGCTGCCGGGCCTACTGCCCCGGCCTGCGGTTTATGTTTGATTAAAGCGAGGTTTTAATATATAATAAACCCGTGTTTCGCGCGTTCGATCACTTTATCCTGAATGAAAATGAAAAATAATGTTTTGACATTTATTATGGCCGGAGGCAAGGGGGAAAGGCTTTGGCCTTTGACCAAAGACCGGACCAAGCCCGCTGTGCCTTTCGGGGGGATATACCGGATAATCGATTTTCCTTTGAGCAACTGCATTAATTCCGGCCTGCGCAAGGTTTACGTGCTTACCCAGTATAAATCCGCTTCTTTACAACGGCATATACGTCTGGGCTGGAATATCCTTTCTTCGGAATTGAACGAATATATCGAACTCCTGCCGGCGCAGCAGCGGGTAGGAGATACCTGGTATCTGGGAACGGCTGACGCGATATACCAGAACCTGAATACCATGGATATCGACCGGCCGGATGATGTGTTGATCCTTGCCGGAGACCATGTTTACAAGATGAATTATTCGGCAATGGTCGATTTTCACCGCCAGTCCAAGGCGGACATTACCTTGAGCGTGGTCGAGATGGATCAGGCAAAATCCGAACACTTCGGCGTGGTGGAGGTGGACAACCAGTCAAGGGTGTGCGGTTTTCAGGAAAAACCCCATTCCCCTCATACGATCCCCGGACAGCCGGGAAAGATATACGCTTCTATGGGTATATATATATTCCGGCATCAGGCGCTTAAAGAGGAGCTTTTAGAGGACGCGCATATGGATAATTCCCAGCATGATTTCGGCAAAGATATCATACCCCGGATGGTCAAGAAGGGCGCGAAGGTTATGGCGTATAATTTTATAGATGAGAACAGGAAAGAAGCCAAATACTGGCGGGATATCGGTGCTATCGACGCCTATTACGAGGCGAATATGGACTTGATCGATGTTGCCCCGGTTTTTAATCTCTATGATAAAAACTGGCCTATCCGCACTTATCAGGAACAGTTCCCCCCGGCCAAGACCGTGTTTGCCGGGGAGGAGATCACCGGCAGGGTGGGGCTTGCCCTGGATTCCCTGGTTTCCGGAGGGAGCATAATCAGCGGCGGCCAGGTAAAACGCTCGATACTTTCCCCTAATGTGAGGATCAACAGCTTTTGCCGGGTGGACGATTCCATATTGATGGAAGGGGTGAATGTCGGCAGGTACGCCAGGATAAAGCGCAGCATAATCGACAAGGACGTGAATATCCCCGAAGGAACGGTAATAGGTTACGATCCGGATGAGGACCGCAAGCGGTTCTATGTCACTGAATCCGGCATTGTGGTGGTGGCCAAGAAAACCGAGATAAGGGAGAGAGAATGAAAAACGCGCAGGTGAGGAAGGCGAATATAAAGGATATAAAGCAGATACAGGGGTTGATAAATTATTTTGCTAAGCATGACCTGATGCTGCCCCGTTCGTTGAATGAGTTGTACGAGAATATACGGGATTTCTGGGTCATCGACCTCAAAGGAAAGATCCTGGGCTGCGCCGCGGTGCATATATCCTGGGATGATCTGGTGGAGATCAAGTCGGTGGCAGTGGATAAGGATCACCATAAGAAAGGCCTGGGCTTGCTGCTTTTAGGCGAATGCTTAAAGGAATCAAGGTCCCTGGGAGCCAAAAGGGTGTTTGTCCTGACCTATGCCCCGGATTTTTTCCGCAAGGCCGGATTCCGCAAGATCGAGCATTCGGCGCTGCCGCATAAGATATGGGCCGAATGCATCAACTGCCCGAAATTCCCGGATTGCAAGGAGACCGCGCTTTTAAAAAATATTGCAAAATAGAACAGGTATAGTATAATTAAGTGTTTTTATATCAAAAGTGTTATGGGGTTGGGATTTGAGGCGGTATTAATATGACTGACACCCGCGCAATGGCACCCGACTTTATTGGAATAAGTCGGTGTGTGCTCGGTAGCACAGAATATGTGCCGGTGTGGTATCTTGAAAAATAGACACCCGGACCAATCGGAATATGGTCCGGTGTCGCATAGGTATGCGAGGAGGTTTGAATGTTGGATTATTTGTTGACTGATGAACAGAAAATGATCAAGGAACTGGCCCATAAGATCGCCGAGGAAAAGGTCAGGCCGGTGGCAGCAAAGCACGATAAAACCGAGGAATTCCCCTGGGAGATTTTGAAGGTTATCGGGGAATCCGATCTTTTCGGATTGTTCATTCCCGAGGAATACGGCGGGATGGGCGTTAATGTGCTCAACCTTTGTCTGGCTACCGAAGAATTATCCCGCGCCTGCGGCGGCATCGCGGTCTGCTATGCGGCTTCGGCTTTGGGGACATTCCCGATAGTATTGTTCGGCAATGACGAGCAGAAAAAGAAATACCTGCCGGACCTGGCCAGGGGGACCAAGATAGCGGCATTCGGCCTTACTGAGCCTGAGGCGGGTTCAGATGCCGGCGCGATCAAGACCACTGCCAGAAAAGAAGGCGATCATTACGTATTGAACGGGACAAAGCATTTTATCACCAACGGCGGCGAGGCTCAGACTTATACCGTGGTGGCGATGACCAATAAGGCTAAAGGGGCTCGCGGGGCCAGCGCTTTTATCGTGGAAAAAGGGACTAAAGGATTTACCTTCGGCAAGAAAGAAGATAAGATGGGTATCCGCGCCTCGATCACCCAGGAACTGGTCTTTAACGAATGCAAGATTCCCAAAGAGAACCTGCTTTCCAAGGAAGGCATGGGTTTTATCGTGACAATGAAAACATTCGATATGTCCCGCCCCGGCGTTGCGGCGCAGGCCTTAGGTATAGCGCAGGGCGCGATGGAGCTGGCGGTAAAGTATGCCAAGCAAAGGCACCAGTTCGGCAAATCCATCTCCAGTTTTCAGGGGATACAGTGGATGCTGGCGGATATGGCCACTGAGATAGAGGCGGCCAGGGCATTGGTTTATTCTTCGGCCAGGATGGTGGACGCCGGAGTAAAAGACGTGGGCAGCGCCTCGGCGATGGCCAAGCTTTACGCCTCGGACGTGGCTATGAGGGTGACTAACGACGCTATCCAGATATTCGGCGGGTACGGTTATATGAAGGATTATCCGATCGAAAAATATATGCGTGACGCGAAGATCACTCAGATATACGAGGGTACCAACCAGATCCAGCGCAATATCATCGGTCTGCAGTTGATAAAAGATCTGGCCAAGTGATCCAAGGAGGGTAATGGATAACGTACCCGAAAGAAGGAAATTCACCAGGGCGCTTTTATTCGCGGAGATCATCTTTAAGCGCAGGAAAACGCCGGATGAACCCGGACAGGTTTCAATAACCCGGAATATCGGCCGGGGAGGGTTGTGCATTATTTCCAGTATCAAGCTGGATGACGGAGAGATATTGGACCTGAGCATATCACTGCCTCAGGAAGATAAAGCGATCGAGGTCGCCAGCAGGGTGGTCTGGGTAAAAGAGTATACAATAAGCGAGACTATACAGGCAAAAAGATATACTGTGGGGGTGGAGTTTTTTGGCGGCAGCGAGCTGGCGATGGAAAAGATCGACCGCTATATAGCCAGCCACAACAACCCGGGAAAATCATGAACATAATCATTTGCATCAAGCAGGTTCCGGAAACAACAGAGGTCAGGATCAATCCCCAGACCAATACCTTGATCCGTGACGGGGTCAAATCAATTATCAACCCTTTTGATATGTACGCCATCGAAGAAGGCGTGCGGCTTAAGGAGCGGTTCGGCGGAAAGATCGTGGTGGTAACTATGGGCCCGCCGCAGGCTGAAGCCGCTTTGCGCGAAGCCATATCTATGGGCTGCGACGAGGCTATTCTGGTATCCGACCGCGCGTTCGCAGGAAGCGATACCTGGGCTACCAGCTATACCTTATCCTGCGCCATAAAAAGGATCGCCAAAGAGGCCGGCGGCATGGACCTGGTGATCTGCGGAAAGCAGGCGTCCGACGGTGACACGGCGCAGGTAGGGCCGGGGATCTCCACGCACCTGGACATCCCCCAGATAACCTATGTCAAGAAGATCGAAGAGATAAAAGAAAAAAAGGCGCGGGTGGAAAGAATGACCGAAGAAGGCTATGACGTAATGGAAGCCCCCCTCCCGGCATTATTTACGGTAGTCAAAGAGATCAATCAGCCGCGCATACCTTCTTTGAAAGGGATGATGAAGGCCAAATCCGCGAAGATTACCCATTGGACGGCCAAGGATATTGACGCGGATCCCCAGAACCTGGGGCTTTCCGGATCGCCTACGAACGTGGTAAGGATATTCACTCCGCCGCAGCGCCAGGGCGGCCAGATGCTTGCCGGGGAGACTCCGGAAATTGTTGAGAAACTGGCGGGATTAATCAAAAGCGAGATAATAGGGTAAATAAAAACTATGGGAATCCAGATCATCGATGATAAGTGCGTGGGATGCGGTTTGTGCGTTAAGGCCTGCCCGTTCGGGGCCGTTACTTCCGTAAACAAGAAAGCGATTATCGACCTGCATAAATGCAATCTCTGCGGGGCGTGCGTGCCGGCCTGCAAGTTCAAGGCCATATTGCTGGAAAAGCCTCAGGCTGTCCAGGCCAAGAAAGACCTCAGCGTTTATAAAGGGGTATGGGTGTTTGCCGAGCAGAAAAAGGGCAAAGTCCAGTCGGTTTCTTTTGAGCTGGTAGGCAAGGCCAGGGAGTTGGCGCAGAAATTGAATACCAGCGTTTCGGCGGTTCTTTTAGGAAGCAATGTCGAGATGGGCGCGCAGGAATTGATCGCCGGCGGCGCGGATAATGTTTACCTGGTGGATTCCCCGGAGTTGGCAAATTTCCTGGATGAGCCGTATACCAACGTATTGGTGAAATTGATCCAGAAATACAAACCGGAGATCGTCTTAAGCGGGGCTACGATAATCGGCAGGTCGCTGATGTCCAGGATCGCCATTAAGATCGACGCCGGGCTTACCGCGGATTGCACCGGATTGGATATTGATCCGGACAGGAAACTGCTTTTGCAGACCAGGCCTGCTTTCGGCGGAAACATTATGGCTACGATCATCAGCCCGAATCACCGGCCGCAGATGTCCACGGTAAGGCATAAGGTTTTTGTCCAGCCGGCATTAGAGAAGCAGAGAAAAGGCAAGGTTATTAAAGAGTCATTCCCGATCTCGGAATTTTCTTCCCGGACCTCGCTCATCGATGTCATTGAGGAAGTGGAGAACCTGGTGAATTTATCCGAAGCGGATATCATAGTTTCCGGAGGAAGGGCCCTGGGCGGCCCGGATAATTTTCAGATGTTAAGGGACCTGGCCCAGGTATTAGGCGCGGCAGTGGGCTCTTCGCGCGCGGCGGTGGATGCCGGATGGATACCATATTCCCATCAGGTCGGCCAGACCGGAAGGACCGTGGCCCCTAAGCTTTATTTCGCCTGCGGTATATCCGGACAGATCCAGCATCTGGTAGGTATGCAGTCCTCCAAGGTGATCATTGCGATCAATAAAGATCCTGATGCGCCTATATTCAAAGTGGCTACGTATGGTATTGTGGGGGACATCTTCGAGATAGTGCCGGCTTTGACCAAAAAATTCAAGGAAGTCTTGAGAAAATAATCCCGTCTAACGCCTCAATCCTGTAAAACCCTTCATGTAGTGATCTGCACACCTTTGCATATTTTAGCATAATTATGTTCTGTTATAGCTAACTATGGCTATAATGTGTCCTTTAAGCTTCTGGTTGTATGTCTATGTTAAGATATGTAAATATTTTCCTTGACAAAAAACATCTTTTTCTTTATAATTGAAACAAGTAAGTTTTGTTTAAACGTGACACCCAACTTAATCGGCACCTTGCCTTAGGGTATAGGCAAGTATCCCGCTCTCTGCGGGAAAAAGTTGGTGTTAAGTCCGTACTTAAGGAAAACATATGTTCGCGAATGACCTGATGACAATAGAAGACTTGGCAGCTTACCTTAAAGTAAGCCGCCGGACTATTTATGAATGGCTCAAGCAGAATAAGGTCCCGGCGTTAAAGATCGTCGGGCAATGGCGTTTTAAAAAAGATAAAATAGATTCATGGATGGAAGCGCAGGCCCATGCATAGATCATATCCGGATAACGGAATACGCGTTTTTAATTTTAATTAGGGAGGGATAATGTATTTTAAAAGATTAGAGATCGTAGGGTTCAAATCGTTTATGGATAAGACTGTTTTGAATTTTGAGCCCGGGGTGACCGCGGTGGTCGGCCCGAACGGCTGCGGAAAATCCAATATCTTCGACAGCATACGCTGGGTGCTGGGAGAGCAGTCTGCCAAATCCCTGCGCGGCTCGGCGATGGAAGACGTGATCTTCAACGGTACGGATACCAAGCCGGCGCTGGGTATGGCTGAGGTCAGCCTGACCTTTGACAATGAGCAGCGGCATTTTAATGTGGACCAGGATGAGGTGGTCATCACCCGCAGGATCTTCCGTTCCGGGGAAAGCGAATACCTGCTGAATAAAAATCTGGGCAGGTTGAAGGATATCCAGGACCTTCTTTTAGGCACGGGTATCGGCGCGGAGAGCTATTCCATTATCGCCCAGGGAAAGATCGACCTGATCTTGAGCTCGCGCCCGGAAGACCGGCGCATGGTTTTTGATGAGGCGTCGGGGATCACCAGGTATAAATCCCAGAAAAGAGAGGCCTTGCGCAGGCTGGAAGAGACCGAACAAAATCTGCTCAGGCTTAATGATATTATAGTGGAAGTAAAACGCTCTATCGGCTACCTGGAGAGGCAGGCGAACAAGGCCCGCAGGTTCCAGATCTGTTTTGATGAATTGAAAGCCAAGGAGATAAAGCTGGCCCTGGCGCAGAAGAAGAATTTGATACAAGAGATCTCCGGGATCACTATATATCTGGACAGCCTGCGTAACAGGGAAGAGGCGTTATTGGCCCAGATAAAAGCGGACGAGAACAACATTGGCCAGCGCAATATGGAATTGAAGGGGCTGGAGGCGGATCTCGCCAATATGAAGAACGCGATCATGAATTCCGAGAACCTCATCGAGCGCAACCGGCAGCATACCTCTTTTAACCACGAGCGGATCAAAGAGCTGGGCAATACCAAGACCTATCTTGAATCCCAGATACTGCAGACCCGGGAGCGCGTGGTTAAGGACGAGGAGAAGCTTAAAGGCCTCAAGGAAGAGCAGGAAGCCATCCGCAAGAGTTTTGAGGAGAAATCTCTGATCTTAAAGACCCATGAAGACAAGCTTAATGATCTGGTTGGCGGCATAAAGAGGTCTCATGACATTATCGCCCAGGACAAAAAGAACATTATGGACCTGGCTAATATGACCACCCAGGTGAAGAACGAGCTTACTGATTTTGCTTCCCGGGAACAGGTTTTTATCGCCAGGCAGAAAAGGCTGGACCTGGAAAAGGCCAAGATCGCCGAGGAAAGATCCCAGGTGGAGGGCAATCTCACGGAATTGGATAAAGAGTTGATGGCCGGCGAAAGCCTGCACCAGGAGCTTTGCGCCAGGATCGCGGCGGCCAAGGCTGAGCTGGACGCGGAAACCCTGAAATTAAAACAGGCGGAAGAGGAATTAGAGACCCTGGAAAGGCAGAAGACCGGGCTTATATCGCAGAAGGAATTCTTGGAGAAGCTGAAGAGCCAGTACGAGGATATCAGCGAATCGATGAACGCGACGATCTATCTGGATAAGCTCCCGGCTGAGACTATCACCGGGCTGGTGGTAAAGCTTAAAGCCGTGCAGGGCGGCCCTGACCCGGTGAATAACGATCTGTCCGCCCAGGGATACAAAATGTCCGGCGAGGCCAAGCCTATCGACCTGGACGCGCAGAGGGTTAATGATAAGATTAAGGAGATCGAGGAAAAGATTTTAGGGTTGGCCGGGACTAAACTCCTTCTGGAAACCCGGATCAAGGAATTGACTGCTTCCAACCAGGCGCTCGATCAGCAGGAGCAGGACCAGGAAATGGCCCTGGCTAACAAGAAGACCGTGCACCACACGATCCTCGAGCAATTCAATAAGATCAAGGAAGAAGAGGAGCTTATTGCTTTGGAGCTGTCCGATGTCCTGGCGGAATTGAAGAGCCTGGAAGAAAAGATACTGGGACTTAAGGCCAGATTGGCCGGGTTGGAAAATAAAGACCGGGAGTTGGAGGCTTCTATACACGCGGAGCAGGAAAGCATCAGCCATAATTCGCGGATAAAAGAAGAAGTCCTGGTGGAGATGACCCAGGTCAAGACCGTATTGGAGAATCTCGGCCAGCGCCTGAATTCCGAAGATGAAACTTTAAAGGCTTTGGAAGACGCCTGCCGCCAGGGTAACGAGGATATACATAACCAGGAGAACAAGATCAAGGAAACTGTTTCCCGGCAGCAGGGTCTGGAAGAGGAGATTAAGAACCTGGACTCGGAGAATCTGGTGCTGGTAAAAGAAATAGACGCTCAACGCAATACCCTTTCCGAAGCCGATAAGAAATACGCGGCGATGTCGGAGAGCGTGAACGGCATAATCTCCCGGATCGACGCCAAAAGAAACGACCATGAGATATTAAAAGAGAATATTTATTCGGAACAGATGCGCCAGAAAGACATAGAGTTCAAATACCAGACCATAAAAGATAGGATGAACTCGGCATATAAGATAGACCTGGACAGGCCGGAGACGATCAGTGCCGCGGATAGCGCTCTGCAAGTTGTGCCTGTTGAGCAAGCCCCTGTTTCCGCGGCTGCGCCGGAGGATAATAGCCGGGATCAGGCAGATGTCGTTTTTCCTGTTGTCACAGACCCGGTATTATTGTTAACCGGGCCGTCAGCGCCGCAGGAACCGGTAGAGGAAGAGGTGATTGATGAGGGGCTGTTGTCCGAGGAGATCGAAAAACTTAAAGAGCGCATTGATTCCTACGGCACGGTCAACCTGGTGGCTATAGCCGAATACGATGAATTAAAGAAGCGTTATGATTTTCTGAATCAGCAGCAGGCTGATCTTGCCGGGGCTAAGGAATCGTTGCAGGAAGCGATCCGCAAGATCAACCATACCACCAAGAAAATGTTTATGGAGACGTTCGAGAAAGTGCGCGAGGAATTCCGCAATTATTTCAAGATGCTCTTTAACGGGGGGGACGCGCAGGTTTACCTGATCGATGAGAATGATCCGCTGGAATCCGGCATAGAGTTGGTCTGCCGGCCTCCGGGGAAGAAGCTGCAGAATGTCCTGCTGCTTTCCGGCGGCGAAAAATCGCTTTCGGCTATCGCGCTGATCTTCGCCATATTCAAGGTCAAGCCCGCGCCTTTCTGCATCCTTGACGAGATCGACGCCGCGCTGGATGAGTCCAACGTGGACCGCTTCAGCAGGATGTTCTCGGAATTCACCGGGACCTCGCAGTTCATAGTGATAACTCATAATAAAAGGACGATCGCCAATGCCAATGTAATGTACGGTATTACTATGCAGGAATCCGGCGTGTCCAAGATAGTATCGGTTAAGTTCGCGGAATCAAAAACAAAGAGTGAACCCGCGCCCCAGCCAGTCGCCGCTTAGTAGGGGACGGTTCCTGCGATCATTATTCATTGCGGCGTAATAAGTTGCAATAAGGCATTTGTCAAGTCCGCAGGAAATGATTTACAATAAATTTGTCAATAGGCTTGTTGTAATTCGTTGGAGGGTAGTTAGTTAGAGCAAGAGGAACCGTCCCCTTTGTTTTAGCCGCAGGTGTTGTTCTTGCCTTTTTTCTTCGCTTCGTAGAGCGCTTTGTCTGAATAAGATCCGAGTTCCGCGGCAGTGTTGCCGTTCTCCGGGAATGTGGCCAGCCCAAGGCTGGTAGTGATGGTCTTTTGGGGAAGGTTCTCCTGATGGATGAAGGGGTGCTTGGCGATATTCTCCCTGAACCTCTCGGCGATCATAAACGCCTCTTTTTTATCGGTATAAGGCAGGATGATCGCGAATTCTTCTCCGCCATAACGGCAGACATAATCCATTTTTCTGGATTGATTCTTGAGCAGGTTGGCCATTTCTTTGAGGATATGATCGCCGGCCTGGTGGCCGAAGGTGTCGTTGTATACCTTGAAATCGTCGATATCCAGCATAAGCAGGCTGAACTGGGTGGATGTGGCTTTGCTTTTTTCCACTTCCACGCCCAGCAGGTATTGGAAGTACCCGTGGTTCCAAAGGTTGGTCAGGGAGTCCAGGTGCACCCGGATAACGGTCTTTTCATATAACTGGGAATTTTCGATAGCCAGGCCTGCCTGGTTGGCGAGCATTCGCAGCATCCGCAGCTCGTCTTTGCCGATAGGTTTATGGGTGATGAAATTATCCGCCATAATGATACCGTTGACCTTGTCTTTGGCTTTCAGCGGGACCAGGACCACTTCGTCGGACTTAAGGATCTGTATGACCGGGTCATTCCGGTAGTTCTGAATGGTCTCCTGGGTCAGGTGCAAAGGCATTCCTTCCGTCACGCATAAAGAAAGAAGGTTGTTTTTTTGTTCGCTTAACGGCATTTTGATCAACTGGACCTGTTGGCTAAAACCGGATTTTGGGGTATTATCCGATACCTTGTAGGCGTTGATCAGGTCTTCCATATCCATTTTTTCCTGTTCGACATAGTTCCAGACCCGGTTGGCTTCTTCCCCTGATTCCGGGCCGATCGCGGTTTTTCCCTCAATGATATTTTCTTTTTCGTTGACCAGGAAGAGGACCGCCCGGTTGAATCCCAGGCCGATGTGTGCGGTTACCCCGGTAAGGATGATGTAAAGGATCTCATCCAGTTTGAGGGTGGTGCGCATAGCGTTGGAGATCTCGTAAAGGATCGTCAGCTCGGATTTTGTGCGTTCCAATTCCTGCTTTATTTTGGCTAATTCGTCCATTGGTTTAAATTTAACACAATTTTGCCTGGCTGTCAACCTAAGCTGAAATATGTTAGAAATCCCGGTAAATTACGTCTATTATATATAGAGAACCAATCCAATTGGAGGCATTGGAATGCAGGATTATCGGCACCCAACCTAAATCATCCGCCATATAAGAATGGCGGGTGTGTCGCTATTTACGCCAGGAAAGGTTGGTGTCGCAACCGTATGTTAAACCCGATCTTATTGGCGCCTGCCATTTTTGGATATGGCAGCATACGCTTTTGCGTTAATAGATCGGTGTTGCATCCGTATATTACACCCGATCTTATTGGATAGATCGGTGTTGCATCCGTATGCAAGGGGGGGGGTGATTATTTGTTTGACAGCCAGACGGCTGTGGGATATAATATTTTCTCTAAAACTATATAAAATACGCTACGTAAATGGAGGCAGGAATGGCAAAAGACCCGAAATCCGGCACTAAAGATGAAGAAGCTGTTTTGAATGATAAAAAGGAGCTTTCCGACCGTCAAAAAGCCCTGGAATTGGCGCTTTCGCATATTGAAAAGCAGTTTGGCAAAGGCTCGATAATGAAATTAGGCGGTAAGATCAAGATTGATGTCGAGGTCATTCCCACCGGCGCGCTTACTTTGGATTCCGCTTTGGGCGTAGGCGGTTTTCCCCGGGGCAGGGTCATTGAAATATTCGGCCCCGAGGCCTCAGGTAAAACTACTCTTACTTTGACCGCCATAAGGGAGATCCAGAAAAAAGGCGGGGTCGCCGCTTTTATTGACGCGGAACACGCCTTTGATTCTACTTACGCTAAAAAAATAGGCCTGAACCTGGATGACCTGCTTATTTCACAGCCGGATACCGGTGAGCAGGCTTTAGAGATCACCGAGACCCTGGTCCGTTCCAACGCGGTTGACCTGGTCGTGGTTGATTCAGTCGCGGCTTTGACGCCCCGGGCTGAGATCGAAGGTGAAATGGGCGATTCGCATATGGGCCTGCAGGCCAGGCTTATGTCCCAGGCTATGCGTAAATTGACCAGCGCGATCAGCAAATCCCGGACCAGCGTTATCTTTATCAATCAGATCCGCGAGAAGATCGGGGTGATGTTCGGCAATCCCGAAACTACTCCCGGCGGCAGGGCTTTGAAATTCTATTGTTCGGTCAGGCTGGATGTGCGCAGGATCGCTTCGCTTAAGGCCGCGGATAATACGGTTTTTGGCGGCAGGGTCAGGGTTAAAGTGGTCAAGAATAAAGTCGCTCCGCCGTTCAGAGAGGCGGAGTTCGATATACTGCATGATGAAGGAATTTCCAAGGCGGGAAGCGTAATCGACGCCGGTCTGAAATTAGAGTTACTGCAGAAATCCGGGACATGGATATCTTTCCAGGACCAGAAGCTCGGCCAGGGCAGGGACGCTGCGGTTAAGACTTTGAAGGAACAGCCGAAACTGCAGGACAGCATTGAGAAAGAGATCAGGAAGAAGATCACCGCGGGATTGGGATAAGGGAAGGGTGTTGTGTAACTTGTTGCCACCCTGCGCAGATCGGTTTTGCGCCGGTGTTGACTAGGTAGTCACACCCAATTTGATTGGTAAGGTTGGTGTTGGGCAAGTAATGCACACCCGGCGCCAATGGGAATTGCGCCGGTGTTGCATTCGTATGCAAGGAGGGTTGGAGGATGAAAGCGAAGAGGTTGGGATGGGCTTTAATGACTTTATCTGTTGGTCTGGTCATCGGGTTGTGCATTGCCGCGGGGTTGAACATGCCGCAAAAGGCGCACAGCCAGGCTGCGAAGCAGGATCGGGTCGTTAGCCTGCAGCCGCAGACAGTCCCTTCTTTGGATGGTTCGCGCATGGAAGACGCAATCATTAACGTCGCCGGCACAGTCGGCAAGGCTGTGGTCTCCATAACGGCGGAGCACATTACTAAGTTCCCCGGGACGACCAGAAGGTTTTATTTCCGCAGCCCGGAGGGCGGCGATAAACCATCTTTCGGAGAGGATGACCCTTTCAGCAAGTTCTTCGACGAATTTTTCGGTGAGATGCCGGAAAGGGAATACCGCCAGGCCGGTGTTGGGTCAGGGGTGATCGTCGATCACCGCGGATATATCCTGACCAATCAGCATGTTATCGCCGACGCGGACAAGCTTAGCATAGTCCTTCCTGACGGCCGGGAATTCAAAGGTGAGGTAACCGGGCAGGACAGCCGTTCAGACCTGGCGATCGTCAAGATCGACGCGGCTAATTTGCCTGTAGCTGTTATGGGGGATTCCGACAGCCTCAGGATCGGGCAATGGGTAGTAGCTATCGGAAATCCTTTTGGTTTTTCGATGCAGAATCCCGAGCCCACTGTGACTACCGGCGTGATCAGCGCCCTGCACCGGACCTTGGGCAGGACTTTGTCCCGCAGCCGGGATTATAATGACCTTATTCAGACCGACGCGGCGATAAACCCGGGTAATTCCGGTGGCCCGTTGGTCAATCTTAAAGGCGAGATTGTGGGGATCAACGTCGCCATATTTTCCACCTCCGGCGGCAGCCAGGGCATAGGTTTTGCCATACCTTCAAATAACGCCAAACGGATCGTCTCCCTGTTGATCGAAGGCAAGAAGGTGAAGTACGGGTGGCTGGGCATCGCGGTGCAGGATCTGACCGAAGACCTGGTTAAATATTTTAAATTGGCCGACAAGAACGGCGCTATGGCGATCAAGGTGCTCAAGGGCAGCCCCGCGGAAAAGGCCGGGATAAAGGCCAATGACGTGATCCGGCAGTTCGACAATACGCGGATCAATACGGTCAAAGAGCTGTTAAGCGCGGTGAATAAGGCGGAAGTGGGTAAGAAGGTCAAGGTTGCCTTGATCCGCGATAAAAAAGATATGACCCTGGATATTATCGTTGAAGAGCGGCCTGCGGATCAGGATGACGCTGAGCCGGGAACCGCCGAACAGGTTAAGCCGGGAAGCTGGAGAGGCATGGATATCGCCGAGCTTGATTCCGCTTCCGGCAAAAGGTTTAGGTTAAGGGACAGCGAAGGCGTGGTAGTTACGAATGTCGAGCCGAACAGCCCGGCGGATGACGCGGGGATCGTACCCGGGGATGTTATCCTGGAAGTTAATGAACAGCCGGTGAGCAACAGCGCCGATTTTAAGAAGGCGGTCCAGGGGCTGAAAGGCGCGGTGTTGGTTTCCTTGAACCGCGGCTACTTGATCATCAAAGAAAAAAGTGAGAAATAGCCGGGACCCGGAAAGCCAGGAGCAGGCCAGGGAATACGCGTTCTTTCTGCTAAAGTTTCGGCTGCGCACGGAAAAAGAGCTTTACCAGAGGCTGAAGAGAAAGAGCTTTTCCGAGGGCTGCGTAAATAAGACCCTGGAGTTCTTAAAGGCAAAGAGATTTATAGACGACCGTTTGTTCGCCAAGGCCTGGGTGGAAAGCAGGCTGAAAAAACCGTTGGGATTGCGAAGGCTGGCGGCGGAATTGAAGATAAAAGGCGTGGCCGAGGAGATCATCAACAGCCGGCTAAATGAAGCGAAAAAAGGTTATTCCGAAGAAGATGTAGTAAAAGAGATAATCAGGCAAAAACAGGAAAAGACAAGAGGCATCGATCCTCTGAAGGCAAAAAAACGCATTTATTCTTATCTGTTGCGTAGGGGTTTCTCGCCGGAAGTAGTAATCGATAGCATCTCCCGACTAAAAATATGAACGCAGACATCATCCGACAAAAATACCTGGATTTTTTTCGCAGCCGCAGGCATAAGGTGGCGGAAAGCGATTCGCTGGTCCCCAAAGAGGACCCTACGGTCTTATTCACTCCCGCCGGGATGAACCAGTTCAAGAAACAGTTCCTGGGGATGATCACGGATTTCAGCCGGGCAGCCAGTTCTCAGCGTTGCCTGCGCACCGATGATCTGGATAAGGTGGGCAAGACCGATTGCCACCATACCTTCTTCGAGATGCTCGGCAATTTTTCCTTCGGCGATTATTTCAAAGAGGACGCGATAATCTGGGCCTGGGAGTTTTTGACCCGGGAGATGGGGATAAAACCGGAAAAGCTATGGGTCTCGGTTTATAAGGATGACGACGAAGCGTATAACATCTGGAAGGATCGCGTGAATTTTCCGGCGAAAAAGATCGTCCGGTTAGGTGATAAGGAAAATTTCTGGCCTTCCGACGCCAAGGAAAAAGGGCCTAACGGGCCGTGCGGGCCGTGCTCCGAGATATTCTTTGACCTCGGAACGGATGTGGGATGTAAGAAGCCGGAATGTTCGCCTGCCTGCAGCTGCGGAAGGTTCATCGAGATATGGAACCTGGTATTTACCCAGTATAACCGCAAGGACAATGGGGCACTTGAGCCTTTGCCGCAGAAGAATATTGATACCGGGATGGGCCTGGAAAGGATCGCCGCTGTAATGCAGGGGGTGACCAATAATTTCCAGACCGATCTGTTCCAGCCGATCATCAAAGAGGTTCTGGCCGGCGCGGAAAAAAGAGGGCACAGCAACCAGGATGTTTACGCCGTCGCCGACCATATCCGGGCGATAGTTTTTTCCATATTCGACGGGATCATCCCTTCGAATGAAGGAAGAGGATATGTCGTGCGCAAACTGATCCGCAAGAGCTCAATGCACCTGCGGACCATAGGTATCAAAGAGCCGTTCTTATACAAGCTTGTGCCCATAGTGGCGCAGGTAATGAAGGGCCATTGCCCGGAATTGACCGGCCGCAGGGAGAATATAGCGGATTTGGTCCTGGCGGAAGAGAAAAACTTCTGGGCGATACTTAAGTCCAGCGATAGATTTCTGAAAGAAAAATTCGGCCAATCTATGGCCCTTTTGGATCCGGCAATGAGCGCCGAAGCGGTCTTTGAGCTTTACGATACGCACGGCCTGCCTTTTGAAATAATTATGGAATGGCTGGAAAAACACAGCTTTAAATTCCCCGCGAAGGCGCAGGAACTTCTGGATAAAAGGATCGAAGAACAGAAATCCCGTTCGAAATCCGGCTCAGCTATGCAGGGCGATGTTTTTAGCGTCAAGGAACTGGAATTGAAGGATGTCCCGGAAACTAAATTTCTGGGATATGAAAAGACAGAGACATCAGCCAGGATCCTGAAGATCCTGAAGGGTGATAAAGAGGTTAATGAGACCTCTGCCGGGGAAGATTTCCGGATCGTATTGGACCAGACAGCTTTTTACGCGGAATCCGGCGGCCAGGCAGGCGACAAAGGAAAGATCAACAGCAATGTAAATTCGTTTGAGGTTTTTGACACTCAAAAAGTCAATAAAGTTATCGTGCATACCGGCAGGATCAAGCACGGTGTTTTGCGCAAAGGCGATACGGTTCAGGCTGAGGTGGATAAAGAAAGGCGAATGTCCATTGCCCGTAACCACACTGCCACGCATCTTCTCCAGGCGGCCCTGCGCAAGGTATTAGGGGCGCACGTCCAACAGCAGGGCTCTCTGGTGGCTGAAGACCGGCTGCGTTTTGATTTTACCCATTTTAAAGGGATATCCCGGGAAGAGCTTAACCGGGTCGAAGAGGTGGTGAATAGTTTTGTTATTTCCAACGCTCTGGTGGCCAAGAAAGAAATGACCCTGGAGGAAGCCAGGAAAGAAGGGGCGTTGGCTTTTTTCGCCGAGAAATATGAGGAATCGGTGCGGGTGGTTTCAGTGGACGGCATCTCCAAGGAATTCTGCGGGGGCACGCACCTGGATAATACCGCGACTATAGGCCTGTTCAAGATAATCCACGAGAGTTCCATTGCCAGCGGTATCCGCAGGATTGAAGGCCTGACAGGAATTTTCGCCTACGCCAAACTCAAGGATGAGGAAGCAACTCTCAAGGAAGTAAGCGAGCTTTTGAAGGTCCCGGAGGATAAGCTGGTCGAGGAACTGGATAAACGCTTAAAATACATAAAAGAGCTGGAAAAACAATTGGTCGCCCATAGATTTAACGCGGTAAAGTCTTCAGTGGATGATTGGATCGCCGAGGCGCAGATAATGAACGGGGTAAAGGTGCTCTGCAAGGAGATAGACGGCGCGGATAATGATCTTTTGCGCAAGGCAGCTGATCTGATCAAGCAGAAGGCGCCGAAAGTGGTTATGGCCCTGGGTTCAAAGAATTCATCCGGTGACGGAGCGGCTTTAGTCACAGCCTCGAACCTTCCGGCTGTTGACGCCGGGGCATTGATCAAAGAGATCGCGCCTGAGATAGGCGGTTCAGGGGGGGGGCGGAAGGATTTTGCTCAAGCTGGAGGGAATAAGCCGGAGAATCTGGAAAAGGCTTTTATTAAATTTGCCGGGTCAGTCGAGAAACTAATCGGGAAATAAAAATGAAGATAATCCGTTTTAACAGCAAGAAGCTGGAGAAGATCTATAACAGGGGTTTTTCCAGGTCCAAGCGAGTGGAGGAGAAGGTCCGGCAGATCATCGACGATGTGCGCACCTGCGGTGATGAGGCGGTATTGAAATATACCCGCAAGTTCGACCAGGTAAAGATGACCGTCAAGCAGCTCAGGGTCGCCCAGACCGAGTTGAGCGGCGCTTACCAGAACATCAGCCCGGATTTTGTCGCCAACCTGAAGATCATAATCGAGAATATCAACCGCTTTTACAGGAAGACCATTAAAAAGTCCTGGAAGATCTCAGCCGGCGACGGCTTGATACTGGGGGAGAATTATCACCCGCTGGAAAAAGTCGGCATTTATATCCCGGCAGGCACGGCGCCTTTGGTTTCCACGGTATATATGTCGGTATTGCCGGCGAAGATCGCCGGTGTAAAAAATATAGTGCTGATCAGCCCCCCGGATAAGAACGGTTATATCAATCCGCATATCCTGGTAGTGGCTGACCTGTTAAAGGTGGATGAGATCTACCGGGTCGGCGGAGCGCAGGGCGTTGCCGCTCTGGCTTACGGGACAAAGACAATCCCTAAGGTGGATAAGATCGTAGGCCCCGGGAATATGTATGTCTCCGAGGCAAAACGCCAGGTCTTCGGCCAGGTGGATATCGATATGATCGCCGGGCCGACTGAGTTGGTGATTATCGCCAACCGTTTCAGCGATCCGAAGTATATAATCGCCGACCTTAAGGCGCAGGGAGAGCATTCCGGCGGCCTGGCTATATTGATCACCAATTCCAAGTCCCTGGCCAAGGAAGTAAGATCGCAGCTTTTGAACGTCAACGGGTTTATTATCCTGACCCAGAATCTGGCTCAGGCAGTGGAGATAACCAATAAGATAGCGCCCGAGCATCTGGAGATAATGGTCAAGAACCCGCGCAAGCTGGTCAAGGACATCAAGAACGCCGGAGCGATTTTTCTGGGGCCGTTCAGCCCCACGGCAGTAGGCGATTATGTAGCCGGCCCGAGCCACGTGCTTCCGACCAACGGAACAGCGCGGTTTTTCTCCGGGCTTTCAGTGTGCGATTTCATCAAGAGCAGCCATATTATCAGTTATTCCAAGAAGGCCCTGGAAAATATTAAAGGCCCGTTGGAGAAAGTCGCGGCCATTGAGGGGTTAAGCCAGCATCTTGATTCGGTAAAGGTCAGGTTCGAATAAACGGAGAAGAATATGAAAAAAAGGGCCGCAGTAATAAAAAGGAAGACCAGAGAGACCGATATTGCCGTTAAGCTGAATGTTGACGGCAGCGGGAAAAGCAAGATAAATACCGGGATCGGCTTCCTGGACCATATGCTCGAGCTATTCGCTTTTTGGGGATTGTTCGACCTGGAGATTTCCACCGGTAAATGCGATCTGAAAGTGGATATCCACCATACCAACGAGGATGTAGGCATCGTTCTGGGCCAGGCTTTCCGGAAGGCGCTGGCAGACAAAAAAGGGATCCGTCGCTTCGGCTATGCCGGCGTGCCTATGGAAGAGGTGGTGGGCAAGGTTGTGCTGGATATCAGCGGCAGGGGCTTCTTCGACATAAAAACCAGCATCGCGGGCACAAAATTCATACCTTCAGAAGGCTATCGCTTCGAATACGCCGGACATTTTTTTGACGGCTTGGCCAAGAACCTGGGAATGAACTTGAATGTACGCATAGAGTACGCTAACCGGGATCTTCACGCGGCTTTAGAGCCGGCATTCAAGGCTTTAGGCATTGCTTTAGACCAGGCCACTCAAATCGACCCGCGGAGAAAAGGTGTTCCTTCAACCAAGGGTGTAATAGATTAAGCGTAAATTCATGTAAGTTTAAGTCAGCGGAGGCTGTGTCACAAAGCGAGTTCCGCAGGCCGAAGGGCCGTACCGGACGTTCCTATAAATCCGGGTGCAGGCCGGGAGGCCGAGGATTGTTCGAGCGACGGACACAGCCGCAGATGACTTAATATTTTATAGAATCAGCAAAGAGAATATGATCGCGATAATCGATTACGGAATGGGCAATATTC
Organism: Candidatus Omnitrophota bacterium; assembly: GCA_023227985.1. Classification (NCBI taxonomy): domain Bacteria; kingdom Pseudomonadati; phylum Candidatus Omnitrophota; species Candidatus Omnitrophota bacterium. The sequence continues at coordinate 43,968 of JALOCB010000002.1, forward strand.
ACAGCGTGAAGAAAGCGCTGGACGCTATGGGCGCCAAGACCGTAGTCACCAATAAAGCCGAGGATATCAAGAAAGCCGCTAAGGTAGTCCTTCCCGGCGTAGGCGCTTTCGGCGATGCTATGGCCGAGATAGAAAAACAGGGATTATCCGGCGCTGTTGAGGAGCATATAAAAGCGAAGAAGATATTCCTGGGCATATGTTTAGGGATGCATATGCTTTTTGACTCCAGCGAGGAATCGCCTAAGGCCAAAGGTTTGGGTATATTGCGGGGAACGGTAAAGAAGTTCGACTTTACCCTCGGGCTGAAAATACCGCATATGGGATGGAACCAGATAAAGATCAGAAAGATGAATTGTCCGGTTTTTAATGGCCTGAAAGACGGCAGTTCGGTTTATTTCTGCCACTCTTATTATCCTCAGCCGGCCCAACAGGAGATTATAGCCGCTTCCACTGAATACGGCAGGGATTTTGCCTCGATCATCTGGCAGGATAATATATTCGCTATGCAGTTCCATCCGGAGAAAAGCCAGGCGGCAGGTTTGAAGATGCTGGAAAATTTTTTGAGAGCTTAAGGATAAATGTTAATAATACCGGCGATCGACTTAAAAGGCGGGAATGTGGTCAGGCTCTTCCAGGGCAAAGGGGAAGAGACCGTGTATTCGCGCAATCCGGTCGTTTTCGCCAGGCACTGGCAGAAACAGGGGGCAGGGCTTATCCATGTGGTTGACCTGGACGGCGCGTTCAGCGGTAAGCCGCAGAACCTGGCCGCGGTGAAAAAGATCGTCGAGGCCGTGGATACCCCGATAGAGTTCGGCGGCGGCGTGCGCGATGAGAAGACCATCAAGGATATCTTCGCCATCGGTGTAAGCCGGATCGTGCTGGGTACCAGGGCGGTAGAGGACAGTCAATTCCTCAAGGATATGCTCGCAAAATACGCCGAAAAGATCATCGTCAGCATCGACGCCAAGAACGGCGTGGTTATGACCGAAGGATGGCAGTCAGCCAGCCAGGGTAAATTAGGCGCGATAGATTTTGCCAAAGCACTGGAAGATGCGGGTTTTAAGCAGGTAATTTACACCGATACATCCAAAGACGGGACTTTAAGAGGCCCGGATATTGGCGGTATAGCTCAGATCCTGAAAGATACAGGACTGAATGTTGTCGCTTCCGGGGGCATATCCTGCCTTGAGGACCTGAACAAGCTTTACAGCCTTGATCCGAAAAGGGTCTGCGGGGTGATTATCGGCAAGGCTTTGTACGAAGAGAAATTCACTTTAAAAGAGGCGATAAAATTAACCGGGGGAAGCCTGCAGGATGCAGGCTGAGCTCAAATTTGAGGAGGTTCGGATGAAGGCAGGGGTCTTGGTTATAAGCGGGATATTCCTGGTTTGCTTGAGCGGATGCGCGACTATGAGCAATAAAAGCCGGTTGGATATGGAAGCCTTACAAGACAGGGTAAGCGGCCTGGAGTTGCAGCTTCAGCAGAAGACCGCCGAAGTGGGCAGTTTAAGGATAGCCTTGGCTAAAAAGACCGAGGAAGTTGCTTTGGCCCGGCAGGCCAAGGAACCTCAGTCTTTTTCGAAAGAGGATGTTGGCAAGCCTTCGGTGAAGCAGATACAAAGGGCTTTGAAGAACGCCGGTTTTAATCCCGGCCCGGTTGACGGCCGCAGAGGCACCCAGACCAGGCTGGCGATAAAAGAATTTCAGAAGGTGAACAATCTTACTGCCGACGGCAAAGTCGGGAAGCTGACTTGGTCCGTGTTGGAACCGTATTTGAACAAAGAAGCGTCTAACGAATAATCCGTACAACAGTAATAAAATATGCTGAATAAAAGGATCATCCCCTGCCTGGATATTAAAGACGGCCGGGTGGTAAAAGGGGTAAAGTTTTTAGGATTAAAAGACGCCGGAGACCCGGTCGAGGTCGCCAAGCTCTATGACCGGCAAAGAGCGGATGAGTTGGTTTTTCTGGATATAACCGCCAGTTTTGAAAAAAGAAAGACACTGGTAAAGCTGGTCCGGGAGATCGCCGGGAATATCTTTATGCCTTTTACCGTAGGCGGAGGGATAAGCGATACAACCGATATCCGCAACTTGCTTAATGCCGGGGCGGATAAGGTTTCGCTGAACACCGCGGCGGTAAAATTCCCGGAATTGATCTCCGATAGCTCTAAAAAATTCGGCAACCAGTGCATTGTGGTGGCCATTGACGCGAAGAAGACTTATAATGACCTGGGGTCAGCGGATTTCTACTGGCAGGTTTTCATCAACGGCGGAAGGACGCCTACAGAGCTTGACGCGGTAGAGTGGGCGGCGGAGGCCGCAAGGCTGGGAGCGGGAGAGATCCTTCTGACCAGCATGGATTGCGACGGGACCAAGGATGGTTATGACCTGGGATTGACCAAAGCCGTAGCGGAAAAAGTGAATATCCCGGTGATCGCCTCGGGCGGCGCCGGCAAGGTCGAGCATTTTTACAATGTATTAACTGAAGGAAAGGCTGACGCGGCTTTGGCCGCATCGCTTTTTCACTACGGTGAACTTTCCGTGAAACAGGTTAAAGAATACCTGGATAAAAAAGGAGTGCCTGTCCGTTATGAAGAAGACTAAGTTTAGCGTGAGATCTTTGAAGTTCGATAAGAAGGGGCTTATTCCGGCGATCATTCAGGATTATAAAAAGAACGATGTCCTGATGCTGGCGTATATGAACGCTGAATCGGTAAAAAGGACCATTAAGCTGGGAAAGACCTGTTTCTGGTCGAGGTCGCGCAAGGAATACTGGGTCAAGGGCGAGACTTCCGGCAATTTCCAGTTTGTTAAGTCGCTCGCCTATGACTGCGATATGGACGCGTTATTGATCAAGGTGCGCCAGGTAGGCGTCGCCTGCCATACCGGGAACCGCTCGTGTTTTTACAGAAAGGCTGTTTAAATTGTATCAACCGTCTTTAAAAGAATTCCTGAAATTATCGGCTAAGTCCAATGTGATCCCGGTTTACAAAGAGATCAGCGCTGACCTGGATACCCCGGTATCGAGTTTCCTCAAACTTAAGAAGGACGATTACGCGTTCCTGCTGGAATCCGTGGAAGGGCAGGAAAAGATCGCCAGGTATTCTTTTTTGGGAAGCCGGCCCAGCCTTGTCTTCAAGTCCAAAGGCAAAGTAGTCGAGATGATCGGCCAGAACAATGAGAAAGCCTCGCGCCGGTTCATAACCGCGATTGACCCGGTAGGCGAGATGGCTCGGATCATGAAGGGCTTTGTCCCCGCTCAGGTAAAAGGCCTGCCTCGGTTTTACGGCGGATTTGTGGGGTATATGGGCTATGATATGGTCAGGTTCTTTGAGAAGATCCCGGACAAGAACCCGGCTGATTTCGATTACCCGGATTCATTATTCATCCTTACCGACACGATCCTGGCTTTTGACCATATAAATCACACGATCAAGATCATCGCCAACTGCCTTTTGCCGAGATCCGGATCCGGGGCCAAGCTTTCCATCTCCCAAAGAAAACGCATCTACGGCCAGGCAATAAGAAAGATCGAGCGGCTGCAGAAGGATTTTGAGGCGCCTTTAACGGTTAAGCCGGAAAAAGAGCGGGAGAAACGCAAAAAGATAAAAATAACATCTAATTTTGCGAAATCGGGATTTTGTGGTATAGTTAATAAAGCCAAAGAGCACATAAGAAGAGGCGATATCATTCAGGTAGTGCTTTCGCAGAGGTTTCAGGCTCAGATCGAGAGGGAGCCTTTTAATATTTACCGTTCTTTGAGGAGTTCCAATCCTTCGCCGTATATGTTCTACTTGAAACTCGGCGATATCACCTTGATCGGCTCTTCCCCGGAATTGCTGGTCCGCTGCGAGGACGGGGTCATCCAGACCCGGCCGATCGCCGGCACCCGAAAAAGAGGATCTACCGAAGCTGAGGATAAGAAGCTGGCGCGGGAGCTTTTGAACGACCCGAAGGAAAAGGCCGAGCATTTGATGCTGGTTGACCTTGGCAGGAACGACCTGGGCAGGGTGGCGAAACTCGGGAGCGTCAAGGTCAACGAGTTCATGAAGGTGGAGAAATATTCCCACGTTATGCACCTGGTCAGCGATGTGACTGCCTTGCTGGACAAAAAATACAATAGTTTCGACGTTTTAAGGGCCTGTTTCCCGGCCGGGACCTTGAGCGGCGCTCCCAAGGTCAGGGCGATGGAGATAATCGAGGAGCTGGAAAATTCCCGCCGCGGCACGTACGCCGGATGCGTGGGGTATTTCAGCTTTTCCGGGAACCTGGATACCGGGATCACTATCCGGACGATCTGCGTCAAGGGCAAGACCGCGTATATCCAGGCCGGAGCCGGCATAGTCGCGGATTCGGTCCCGCAGAAAGAATACACGGAGACCGTGAACAAAGCAAAAGCTTTAATGGAAGCGATCATTTAATAACAAAAAAGGAGAGAAAATGGCAGTACGCATACGTATGAGAAGGATCGGGAAAAATCCGATAAAGAAGCCGCATTTCCGTATTTCAGTTTTTGACGAGCGCACGACCCGCGACGGCAGGTTTATCGAAGAGCTGGGTTTTTACAACCCGGTATCCAAAGCCGTCAAAGTCGATGAGGCCCGTATCGCTTACTGGGTAAGCAAAGGCGCGAAGCTAACGCCCAGCGTTGTCAACGCCATCAAAAGGTCAAAGTTAACCGCAAAGAAGGAGGGATAAGATGCCCCCGCAAACAGCTCAGTCAGGTTCATTGATCAGCGGCATTCTGCCTTTCGTTTTGGTGATCGGCATCTTTTATTTTATGGTGATCCGGCCGCAGAAAGCGGAGCAGAAGAAACATCAGCAGATGCTTGAAGCTTTGGGAAAGAACGACGAGGTTGTCACTTCCGGCGGCGTCCACGGCACCGTGGTCGCAGTCAAGGATAAAGTGGTCACCCTTCGGGTCGATGAGAACGTGAAGATCGATGTGGAAAAGAACTGCGTGGCGCGCGTGGTCAAGAAACAAAGCGCCAATCAGGGGAATTAAGATGGATAGAAGACTTTTGACAAAGATAGCGGTTATCCTGGGTATTGTGGGCCTCTGCGCGTATTACTCTTTTCCTTTGGAGAAAAGGATCAATCTGGGGTTGGACTTGCAGGGGGGTATGCATCTTTTGCTCAAGGTCGATACCTCAAAGCTTTCCGGCAAGGCTAAGGATGACGCCGGAGACAGGGCGATCGAGGTCATCCGCAACAGGGTCGACCAGTTCGGCGTGCGCGAGCCTACGATCCAGAAACAGGGCGAAGACGAGATAGTTGTCCAGCTCCCCGGGATAACTGACCGCGACCGGGCGATCGAGCTTATCGGACAGACCGCGCTTCTGGAATTCAAACTGGTCAGCGCTGAAGCGGATAAATTAGGCGAGGCGTTGGCGGGCAAAGTCCCGGAAGGCTATGAGTTGAAATACACGGTTGATGACAATGACCCGTTGTTGGTCGAGCAGAACGCCGTGCTTGCCGGAGACTCGCTTACCGACGCAATGGTCCAGTTCAGCTCCGGCGCTTTCAATGAGCCGGCGGTCAGCCTCAAATTCAACGCCGAAGGCGCGAAGAAATTCGCCGAGATCACCGCAGCCAATGTCGGAAGGAGGCTGGCGATCGTATTGGACGGCAAGGTCCAGTCGGCCCCGAACATCCGCGAGCCCATCCCTTCGGGAGAGGCGCAGATCACCGGCCGGTTCACTATGGACGAGGCGCAGGACCTGGCGATCATCTTAAGGGTAGGCGCTTTGCCCGCCCCGATGTATGTGGAAGAGGAACGGACTGTCGGGCCTTTGCTCGGACAGGATTCCATAAACAGCGGGATCAAGGCCAGCCTTATCGGGATACTGCTGGTATTCGCGGCAATGGCTGTTTATTACCTTTTAGCCGGTGTCGTTTCGGTTTTTGCGCTGGTGTTCAATCTTTTGATAACTGTAGGGACATTAGGCCTGCTTCCTTTATTATTTCCGGATTTTTCCGCGACCTTGACTTTGCCGGGTATCGCCGGTATCGTTTTATCATTAGGTATGGCGGTTGACGCCAACGTCCTGATCAATGAAAGGATCAGGGAAGAGCTGGCCGCGGGAAAAGGTTTGAAGGCGGCTTTAGCCAACGGTTATGACAAGGCCTTCAGCGCCATATTTGATTCCAACCTGACTACCTTGATCGCGGCGTTCTTGCTCTTTCAGTTCGGTACAGGTCCGATCCGCGGTTTCGCGGTCACTTTGACCATAGGCCTTATGGCCAGTATGTTTACCGCTATAGTGGTTACCCGGACCATATTCGAAGTCTTGCTGCATTTCAAGCTGATAAAATCCCTGCCTATGCTCAATTTGATCAGGCCGACCAAAGTGGATTTTATAGGCCATCGCCGGATATTCTACGTGATCTCCGCGGTAGTGATAATCGCAGGTTTGTTCGTTTTCTTCAAGAACGGCAAAAAGTCTTTCGGCATAGATTTTGCCGGCGGACAGGTCCAGGAATTCAGCTTTAAGAATCCGGTGCACGCTGATAGGGTGCGCGAGGCGCTTAAAGACCTGGATATGGCCGACGCTTCCATCCAGCAGTTCAGGGATAAGCCTAATGTCATTCTTATCCGCACTGCCCAGGATAAAAGCAAGGAGATGGTGGCGAGGCTGAAATCGGTTTTTCCCGCTGAGGATGTCCAGGTGCTCAAGATCGAAAGGGTAGGCCCGGTTGCCGGGAAGCATTTAAAAGGCAAGGCCGTGAATGCTTTGATTTGGTCATTGATTGGCATACTGATCTATGTGGGATTCCGGTTTAAACATGTTAATTTCGCTATTGCCGGCATCATCGCGCTTTTCCATGACGTGCTGGTGGCGTTCGGGTTCCTGGCGATGACCGGAAGGCAGATCGACCTTTTATCGGTCACGGCTTTCCTGACCATTATCGGTTTTTCGATCAACGATACTATCGTTATATATGACCGGGTCAGGGAGAACAGCCGTTTGTACCGCAAGTTAAGCCTGCGTGAGCTGATCAATCTGAGCGTGAATCAGACGCTTTCCAGAACGATCCTTACTTCCGGCATAACCTTATTGGTGGTATTGGCGATATTCTTCTATGGCGGCGAGGTGCTCAGCAATTTCGCGTTCACCTTGATCGTAGGGTTTGTCTCCGGTGTTTACTCCACTATATTCATCGCATCTCCGTTGGTGCTTGCCTGGAGTAAGAGAGGAAACGCCAAGTAAAAAGTTTTTGATATCGATGTATCCGCCGCCCACTGGAGCTTTAACGCGAAAGTGGGCGGTTGTATTTTATTCATTTCAAGACCCGGTCTTGTAAGTAATTAGCCGGCAACAAGTTGCGAGATCGGGTCTTAAGAGGATAAAAATGTTTAAATCGCTGAAGATATATACCGGACAAACGGTCAGCATTGAATACCTGGCTGAGAGTTTTGTCCGCTTTGGTTACCATCGCCAGTCAGCGGTGGCCGACGAAGGCGATTTCAGCGTGCGCGGCGGGATAATCGATATATTCCCGGTTACCTTTGAACTGCCGGTCAGAATAGACCTGGACGCGGAGAAGATCGTTTCCATAAAAAGTTTTGACCCGCTTAAAGGCACCAGCCTCTGGGAACACACCATAGCCATAATCATCCCTTTCAAAAAAGCCAAAAGCGTTACCCAGCCTTCTTTTAACGAGAAATTCCCCCTGGAGAATTTCGTCGATATTAATATCGGCGATTACGTGGTGCACAACCAGTACGGTATCGGCAGGTTCAAGGGCCTGCAGAAGATAAAAACCGGGGAAAAGGCCCAGGATAACTTAGTCATTGAATACGACGCCGGAGAAAAGCTGTTTGTGCCGGTGGACCAGATGCACCTGGTTCAGAAATACATCTCTTTCCATATAAGAAGGCCGAAACTCTTCCGGCTGGGATCAAAGGAATGGGAACGGATCAAAAACCGGGCCAGGAAGGGCATTGAGAAGCTGGCCTGGGACCTTTTGTCCCTTCAAGCAATGCGGCTCTCTGCGGATGGGTTCGCGTTTTCCGCAGACACTGAACTGCATAAAGAATTCGCCGAAACTTTTCCTTACACCGAAACAGTTGACCAGGTAAAAGCGCTTATGGATGTGACGGCTGATATGGAAAAGGCTAAGACTATGGACCGCCTGCTTTGCGGGGACGTGGGCTACGGCAAGACCGAGGTGGCCATGCGCGCAGGATTCAAGGCTGTGGTGAATAATAAGCAGGTGGCTTATCTTGTCCCGACCACTATCCTGGCTGAACAGCATTTTCAGAATTTCTCCAAGAGGCTGGAGAACTTTCCGGTGATCGTGGAGATGCTTTCCCGTTTCCGCACGCCCGGTCAGCAGGCGGATATCATTAAAAGGGTCAGGGATGGCAAAGTGGATATAGTTATCGGCACTCACCGGTTATTGTCGGATGACGTTATTTTCAAGGATCTGGGCCTGGTGATAATCGATGAGGAGCAGCGTTTCGGGGTTAAGGCCAAGGAAAAGCTCAAGGCCTTGAGGCTGACTACCGATGTGCTGACGCTGACCGCGACCCCCATACCCAGGACTTTGTATATGAGCCTGATGGGCGCCAAAGACCTGTCGGTCATCGATTCTCCGCCGGAAAATAGATTGCCTATCAAGACTGTCGTGGTAGAATATGATGAAGACCTGCTTCGGCAGGCGATTTTGCGGGAGTTGAACCGCAAAGGCCAGGTTTTTTTCCTGCATAACCGCATAGAGGACCTGGAGCGTGTTCAGGAAAAGATCAGCCGCTTATTGCCTAAAGGCGCAAGATTGGCTATAGGCCACGGTCAGATGCCTGCCAGGGAACTGGAACAGGTGATGTCCGCCTTCATAAAAGGCGATATCGATATCCTGTTATCGACTATGATCATTGAGTCCGGCATAGACATACCGAACGCCAATACGATCATAGTCAATAACGCCAATACCTTCGGTCTTTCCGACCTGCACCAATTAAGGGGCAGGGTAGGCAGGTTCAACCGTTCGGCTTACGCTTATTTCGTGGTCCCCCGGTCGGGGATTTTATCAGCCATATCCCAAAAAAGGCTTTCCGCGTTGCAGGAATATAGCCACCTTGGCGCGGGGTTCAAGATCGCTATGGAAGACCTTGAGATCCGCGGCGCAGGCAACCTCTTAGGCGTCCAACAGCACGGCTTCGTCAACGCGGTGGGTTTTGACCTTTACTGCCGGCTCTTGAAAGAAGCTATAAATACGCTTCAAAAAATACCGAAAGGATGATTATGTCAGCCAGAGATTTATTCTTGAAGTCAGCATTAACGGTGATAAGTTTATCGGTTCTGATATCTCCAGCCGCGGCGCAGGATAAAATAGTGGCTGTGGTCGGTAATGAGGTCATTACCCAGACCGACCTGGATAATTTTGTAAATTTTACCCGCATACAAATGGCGGATAAGTTGAGCGGCAGCCAGCTTGAAGAAAAAATAACCGGTATGAAGGCGGGCCTTTTACAGCGGCTTATCGAGGATAAGCTTATTTTGCAGGAGGCTAAAAAGAACGGCGTCAGGGCCGATGAATCCCGGGTAAACTCCCGGATAACCGAGATAAAGCGGCGTTATCCGTCCGAGAAGCATTTTCGCAGCGCGTTAGCTGAAGACGGCATGGTCGAGGCCAACCTGGTCACTAAGATAAGGGACCAGATGCTGATGTATAACATCATCGACAGCAAGGTCAGGTCAAAAATCGTGGTAAATCCTGTTGAGATCACGGATTTCTACAACCGGAATATGTCTTTGTTCAAGACCAGGGAAGAGCGCAAATTTCAGTCTTTACTTTTTGAAAGCCAGGATCTGGCTAAGAGCGTATATAAGCAGTTGAAAGACGGCCTGGATATTAATGAGGCGGCGAAAAAATACTCGCTTACCTTGAGCGACCTTGATGCCCGCAAGACGGAATTGAGGAAAGAGATCGAGGATGTCTTGTTCAATCTCCAGGTCGGCGAGATATCCCAGCCTGTGGCAAACCTGGGCAAGTTCTATCTGCTTAAACTTAGTGCTATAATCCCGCCGCGTCAGCAGACCTTAGCCGAGGTCAGGGAGCAGATAAATAACAGCTTGCTCGAGCGGAAGATGCAGGAGGCTTTGGTTAAATGGGTGGATGGGCTTAAGAAAACCGCGTATATAAAGATAATGCCGTAAGGATAACGAATATGGCTTTAAGATCATCGAGAATAAGTATCGGCATTACCATAGGGGATCCGGCTGGCATCGGGCCTGAGGTAGTTGCCAAGGCCTTGGGGTATCGCTATAACGCGAAGATAACCGTTATAGGCGATAAACGGGTTTTTGATAAATATGGCCGCAAGGCTAAAGGATTTGAGTTCATTGACCTGAATAATGTAAAGCGCGGCGGTTTTAAACCCGGACAGGTTAAACCTGCTTATGGCCGGGCATCAATGGAATATCTGGACCTGGCTATGGATCTGTTGAAGTTCGGCTCAATTCACAGCCTGGTCACCGCTCCGATATCCAAAGAGGCGATAAACCTGGCGGGTTATCATTATTCCGGGCACACCGAATATCTGGAAAAGCAAAGCCGTGTTCCTCATTCGGTAATGATGCTTTTGAATGATAAATTCCGTTTCAGCCTGGTCACCCGGCATATACCTCTAAAAGATGCGGCATCCCGGATCAGCGCTAAGTCAATAGAAGAGACTATTGCCATAACTTATAATTCCCTGAAGAATATCTTTGGCGTATCGTATCCCAGGATCGTGGTCTGCGGTATCAATCCGCATGCCTCGGATAACGGCTTGATCGGTGATGAAGAGAACCGGATCATTATTCCCTGCCTTAAGCGTTTAAGCAAAAAGATCAAGGGAATAGCCGGGCCTCTGCCCGCTGATATTGCCATAGCCAGGGCTGCCAAAGGCAAATTTGACGCGGTTATCGCTATGTTCCACGACCAGGCGCTTATCCCTTTGAAACTGACCGGTGATCAAAGCGGGGTGAATATAACCCTGGGGCTTAATTTCATCCGGACTTCGCCTCTACACGGCACTGCCTTTGATATCGCCGGCAAAGGCAAGGCTGATCCGGGCTCAATGATCTCTGCCATAAAACTCGCCTTAGAATGCACAGCAAACCAAAAAAAAGCTTAGGACAGAACTTTCTGGTTGACCGGAATATCCAGCGCAAGCTGGTGGAATTCTGCGATTTCAGCCGATCTGATAGTGTATTAGAGATCGGCTCAGGCCAGGGCGCAATGACCGGCTTGATCGCCGACAAGGTAAAGAAATTATTCGCCCTGGAGATCGACAGCTCGCTTATCCCGATCCTCAAAGAGTCTTTGGCCGGCCGCGACAATGCCGAGGTGATCCATCATGATATACTTAAATTCGATATTAAACAGCTTGGCGAGAAAAAGATCAAAGTCTTTGGCAACATTCCTTATTACATTACTTCGCCGATAATCGAGCGCCTCTTGAATTATAAGGAAATGATCTCGGAGATATTCCTGACTGTGCAGAAAGAATTCGGCCAGAGGATCGCTGCCAGCCCGGGGTCAAAGGAATACGGGTCTTTCAGCTGTTTTACCCAGTATTATCTTGAGCCGAAGATACTGTTTACGGTCAAGAAAAACAGCTTTCACCCGGTCCCCAAAGTGGATTCCTGTTTTTTGCGGCTTTTGGTCAGGAAAACCCCGGCGGTAGATGTTCGGGATGAACAGCTGTTGTTCAAGATCATCCGTACTTCATTCCAGCAAAGAAGGAAGACCCTGCGCAACAGCCTGGCGGATGTTGTTTCTAAGGAAAAACTGGAAGAATTCTTCGCGAAATATAAAATTAACCCCAAGATCAGGCCGGAAGAGCTTAGTTTGCAGCAATTTGCGTATCTAGTAAATCAGGAACGCTTCTGAACTCAAAGCGGAAACTGGGCGGGGATTAAAGGGAGAAGTGTATTGAACTCAACCGGAGAAGTGTATTACCTATGATAAAATTCCTTTATTTGATCGTTGGCGGCGCAGTAGGCACGGTGGCGCGTTATTTTTTATCCGGTCTTGTTTACCGGATCGCCGGCGCGGCTTTCCCTTATGGCACATTAGTAGTTAACCTGGTTGGATGTTTTATAATCGGTTTTCTGGTCTCGATCTCCGATAATAAGTTCATGCTGGGCACCAACGCTAAATTATTACTGATGATCGGTTTCTGCGGCGCGTTCACCACGTTTTCGGCATTGATCATGGAAACTAACGGTTTGATCAAAGACGGGGAAAGCCTCAGGGCTTTTATGAACGTGTTGGTCAGCGTGGTATTCGGTTTTATCGTATTCCGGCTGGGTGTTCTATTAGGCGAAGCTATATAAATTAAAATAGGGAGGCGTTATGAAACTTCCGGCTGAAGGAAAATTACTTAGGATATTCATCGGTGAAGCGGATAAATGGCAGGGCAAGCCTCTTTATGAGGAGATAATCTTTCTGGCGAAGCAAAATGGAATGGCAGGAGCGACCGCTATTAAAGGCTTTATGGGGTTCGGCTGCAAAAGCCATATGCATACAGCCAAGATAATGCGGCTTTCCGAGGACCTGCCCATAATAATAGAGATCGTGGACAGTGAAGAGAAGATCTCCGCGTTTATTCCCAGTTTGGATGAAATGGTTAAGGAAGGCTTGATCACCCTGGAAAAAGCTAACGTGATAATGTACCGCGCTTGATTTTACGTTAATCGAGGCGTTAAGTCAGTGAGGACTGTGTCAGTCGCTCGAACAGTCCTCGACCTTCCGGCCTGCACCCGGGCGTATGGCACCTCGCCATATAGGAGTGGCGAGTATGTCGCTTTCTGCGTCAGAACGTCCGGTGTGGCCCTGTGGCCAACGAAACTCGCTTTGTGACACAGCCCGCACTGCTTTTTTCGGTCAAATATACTCGCCTTCCACAAAATCAGAATATTTTTAGGGCGCTAATGTGTTTGCAATCCATGGTTCTGTGGTACAATATCATTCAAGGTTGGTTTTATTAAAATAACAGGAGGAGAAAAATGGAACAGCGGGATACAATTAATTTTGCGATAAATTGGTTGATCAAAACCGGGGTCTTTGTCGTGGCTTTAGTAATCTTCTTTGGAAGTTTTTATGTAATAGGCGTCGGCCAGGTAGGCGTAATATTTAATCAGGCTACGGGGCAGACTAAATCGGTTCAATCGGGGTTCAACTTGAAAATGCCGGTCATTGAACAGCTCAGTGTATTTGATATCAGAACGCAGCGGATCGATATAGTGGAAGATTGCGCTTCCAAAGATCTGCAGCTGGTTAGGATGAAAACCGTAATAAACTACCATCTTGATTATACCAAAGTAAATGAAATATTCACAAAAGTAGGCAGGGATTATACGGATAAGATCATCATCCCTATAACCAATGAGATCGCCAAGTCTTTAGTATCTCAATACACTGTGGAGAATATTATTGTAAAGCGCGCGGAATTGAAAGATGCTATTGAAGTGGCCTTGCGTGTAAAATTAGGCGAGTATTTTATCGTAATCGAGAGTGTTAATTTAGTGAATGTGGATTTCACCCCGGAATTCAACCGGATAGTTGAGGCGAAACAGATCGAAGAGCAGAAGATCAAAACAGCTGAGTATAAGAAGATGCAGGCCGCTCAAAACAAAGAAGCGGTTATTTTAGAAGCCGAGGGGGAATCCAAACGGCAGGAATTGATCAAGGCAACGGTTAATCCGCAGATCGTTTCTTTGGAATGGATCAAAAAATGGGATGGCAAGCTCCCGGTCACTATGTTAGGGGATAAAACAGTAATGATGGTTAATCAGGATGAAAACAAATAAAGCTTTTTAAGCAGATCCCAAAAGGGCTGGACTTGATCGTCCAGCCCTTTTTTATTACTGATTTTGCGGGTCCTGGCCTGCCGGCAGGCAGGCTGTCGAGCCGTTAAGTTAGTGAGGCCTGTGTCAGTCGCTCGGACAGTCCTCGGCCTTTGGCCTGCGGAACTCGCTTTGTGACACAGCCCTCACATGTATTTGCCGAAAATCTCCTGATTGTGCGCTCCAGCAAACCCGCAAGGCTAATCTTGTTATCTTGATTTTTTTGTGTTTCACTAAACAGGATGAAAACAAAAATTTTACTTGACAGTGATACCGGATATGGTACCATAAATTTCGATATGGACTTGAAAAATGGTTCCAGATATGGTATCATTGTGATGGAGAGAAGATGCCGGATATCTTCAAAATTTATGAAAAGGCTTGTGCTTCTTCGAATAATCTTTCTTTTCTAGAGTTATGTAACTTAGTAGAAGGAGCGGGTTTCGTTTTTGATAGGCAGAAAGGTACATCGCATAAGATTTACAAGCATCCATTAATACGGGATAGGATAGATGCAATGGTTAATATACAAGATGTACATGGCAAAGCTAAAAGCTGGCAAGTGAAAGTAGTCTTAGATTTGATCGAAAAATACGGCTTAATAAAATAATAAAGAATAAAAAAGGGGGCGGGCGCCATGGGGAAATATTCAATTAATATTGTTTGGAGTGATGAGGATGCTGGATTCATTGCTACTATCCCTGAATTTAAGAATTTGTCAGCTTTTGGAAATACTTATGAAGAGGCTCTGAAAGAAGCTGAAACTGTTCTAGAAGGCTATATTGAATCTCTGAAAGCCGAGAATGTACCCTTACCAGAACCACACAAGATATCAGAATATAGTGGACAAACTCGTTTAAGAATGCCACGTGATTTACATCAGGCAATAGCGTTAGGAGCGCAAAGACAAGGGGTGTCCCAAAATACTTATATGGTAATGCTTCTTTCAATGAATTATACGATTAATTCCATGTTGCCAATAATTGAACACGCAGGAGAACATATATTTATAACTCGTGTAAGTTCCCGGGGCGTTGATAATGACAAAACATATTATAACCCGCTAGTAGCTCATCGGAATAATTTAGTAACAAATGATAATACAATTGAAGTCAAAGGGTTGAATAATATTGTGAGAGGTGATTTATGATTAAAAATATTTGGACGGTGTTAGCATCTAATATTATAACTGATAAAGAAACAAATATGGTAAGTTATGTTAATTGTATTGAAATAGTTATAACTAAAGGTTTACCAGCGAAAATGCCAACTATTGGTATTGGCACTCTTTGGGAAAAAGAAACTGATCAAGATAATTCCTTAATGGTTAAAATAACATTAATTTCGCCCTCGGGGAAAATCAAAGATGTTTTTAAAACCGACAGTATACCTTTACCAGTTCGCCGACATCGGTTAAACATAATTGCTGGTAATTTGGTAGCTGAAGAAGAAGGTGAATATAAGATTCGAGTCGAGGTTATGGGTTTGGATAAATGGATTATTGCGAATGAAGTTCCATTTGTTGTTACGGTAAGAAAATAAAAGACAATAAGTAGAGTAATTAAATAATTAGCTAATTTGGAATGCCAATAAAAGAATTTGGCGGGAGTGCGAGCGAATGGAGATTTTAGCCAAAGCAGCTTGAGTATTTTGGGTATCCCGGCGGAGCGTAGCGACAACACCGGGACAGCGAGGATGTTAAGGAGCATTTGTTAGAATAAATGCGACGAGTTCCGCAACTGCCAAAATGCGAAAGACCTTTGGCGGCTCGATAGGGTAAAATCGACTTTGAGCGAACAACCCGGCAAATTCATTAAAATACCTTCCTATATCCGCTATCCGCAAAGCCGCAAGACCAGAAAATCTTTTGACAAATTAGCCAATTTCGTATATATTAATACTTTCTAATACTGGAGGAAAAGATGGCAAAATTGACTGTAAAAGACCTGGATTTGAAGAACAAAACTGTATTAATGAGAGCGGATTTTAATGTTCCGCTGGACGCTAACCTCAACATTACTGACGATACCCGCATCCGCGAAACTTTACCCACGATCAAGTTTATCCTTGAAAAAGGCGCAAAAAAGCTCGTTCTGATGAGCCATTTAGGCAGGCCGGACGGCAAAAGAGTGGATAAATACAGCTTGAAACCGGTAGCAGCCAAGCTGGAAGAATTACTCAAAGAAAAAGTAAATTTCCTGAATGATTGCGTTGGCCCGGAAGTCAAGGCCGGAGTGATCAATTCTAAGGAAAGGATTGTCCTTTTAGAGAACCTTAGATATCACGCAGAAGAAGAGGGCAATAACGCGGATTTCAGCCAGCAGTTAGCCGCATTAGGCGAAGTTTTCGTTAATGACGCCTTTGGCACAGCGCACCGCGCTCACGCTTCCACAGCCGGAGTGACAGATTCCTTAAATCCGCCGCTGGTTTCCTGCTGGAAAAAGAGATCAAATATTTAGGCGACGCGGTAAGCAATCCCCAGAAGCCTTTTATGGTCATCCTGGGCGGGGCTAAAGTTTCCGATAAGATCGGGGTTATTGAGAATTTACTGCCAAAATGCGAGGCTATTATCATCGGCGGCGGCATGGCTTATACCTTCCTGAAAGCCCAGGGCAAGGCTATCGGTAATTCCAAATTAGAGAAAGACAAGCTGGACCTGGCTAAATCCATCCTGGATAAAGCCGGCTCTTTGAAGAAAGAGATCGTTCTGCCGGTGGATCATGTGGTAGTTGAGACTGTGGACGCCAACGCCAAGTTCGAGATCA
Source organism: Candidatus Omnitrophota bacterium (assembly GCA_023227985.1). Classification (NCBI taxonomy): domain Bacteria; kingdom Pseudomonadati; phylum Candidatus Omnitrophota; species Candidatus Omnitrophota bacterium. Next base: position 60,577 of record JALOCB010000002.1, read on the forward strand.
CCTTGACAGACGCGATCCCTGATGGAAAGATCGCAGTGGATATCGGCCCGAAAACCATAGAATTGTTCAATTCCAAATTAAGCACGGCAAAAACCATTGTCTGGAATGGCCCGCTGGGTATCTTTGAGATGGACGCGTTCAGCAAAGGCACCTCTGAAGTAGGCAAATGCCTGGCAGGGCTTAAGGCAGTCACTATTATTGGCGGCGGTGATACCGCGGCCGCAGTGGCTAAATTCAAATTACAGGATAAGATGACCCATATTTCCACGGGCGGCGGAGCAAGCCTGGAATTCTTAGAGGGCAAGAATCTTCCCGGGATCGAGGCATTAACTGATAAATAAGATGTAGGGAGTTCTCATTCCGACTCGTAGGCATGCCGAAATGTATTTCGGCATACTCCTCGGAATCTCACTCCAAATAAAAACATAAGGAGTTCGATGCGAAAAACTATTATAGCGGGTAACTGGAAGATGTATAAGACCATAGGCCAGGCAATAGAATTGGCTAATGGTTTAAAGAGAGAACTTTTCAAAGTAGATGCCGCGAAAATAGATATCGTGATCTGCCCGGTGTTCACCGCGTTAAGCGAGACCGCTGAGGTGGTCGTTAATTCCAATATCGCTTTAGGCTGCCAGGATGTTTATTGGCAGGATGAAGGCGCGTTCACCGGTGAGGTATCGGTGCCGATGGCAAAGGACGCCGGATGCAAATACGTGATCATCGGGCATTCCGAGCGCAGGCAGTTCTTCGCAGAGACCAATGAGACAGTGAATAACAAGGTAAAGGCGGTATTAAAGCACGGGCTTACCCCGATCATCTGCTGCGGCGAATTACTGGCGGAGCGGGAGGGCAACAAGACTTTTGATGTTTTGACCGACCATATCCAGAACGGCCTTAAAGGCCTGAGCGCTGATGACGCCTTGAAATGCGTTATCGCCTATGAACCGGTTTGGGCGATCGGCACCGGAAAGACCGCTACCCCGGAGCAGGCCCAGGAAGCGCATAAATTTATCCGCGGTTTGCTGGAAAAGATGTATAATAAACAAACAGCTGACGCCATAAGGATACAATACGGCGGAAGCGTTAAGCCTGAGAATATCACGGAGTTAATGAGCCAGCCTGATGTTGACGGCGCCCTGGTGGGCGGCGCCAGCCTGAAGGTGGAGTCGTTCTCTGAAATTATCAAACAGGCAGAAAAGGTGAATAAATAATGACTATAATTCTCTGGATCCATCTTATTGCTTGCTTTGCGCTGATCGCTCTTATACTTGTTCAAAGAGGAAGAGGCGGCGGGTTCGTGGATAGCTTCTCCAATCTTGAATCAATGTTCGGCACCAAAACCAGCTCGTTTTTGACCAAATTGACCACAGGCGCGGCAATAACTTTTTTTCTGACCTGCCTGATACTTACCGGCCTGTCTTTGAAGCAGAGCCGTTCTTTGATGCGCGATGTTAAGAGCAAGCCGAAAGCGAGCGCGGCTGCTGCGGCGACTCCCGTGGCAAACGCCACTGCCGCTGCTCCGGCCGGACATACGCCTGCTGCTGCGAGCGCGGTGACTGAACAAAAGGCTCCGGCACCGGAAAAGGCCGCGGAAGAGACTAAGCCAGCGGTTAATAAATAAACATAAACTCAGTGGGCAATGTAATTCCTAAAAATATTGTTATCATAAGAAAGCTGCCAATCATACTGGTAGCTTTTTTATTTGTTTTGCTTGCCGGGCTGGCTTTCGGCCAGGATAGAGGGGATGCCGTTGTCAGCGCTTCCATAGCCGACGCCCGCAATCTCCTTCCTATGCTGGCTTCGGACAGCTCTTCCAGCGAGGTAAGCGGGATGATCTTTAACGGCCTGGTCAAATACGATAAAGACCTGAATTTGACCGGAGACCTGGCGCAAAGCTGGGAGGTGCTGGAAGGCGGTCTGGTCATTATTTTCCATCTCAGAAAGAACATTGTCTGGCAGGACGGGGTCCCTTTTACCGCTGCTGATGTGGAATTCACCTATAACAAGATGATTGATCCGCAGGTCCGGACTCCATACGGCGGTGATTTTGAGCGGGTCAAGTCCCTGGAAGTCCTGGACGACCATAATATCAAGGTAACTTATAAGGAGCCTTTTGTCCCGGGACTGGCCAGTTGGGGGATGTCCATAATCCCAAAGCATCTATTGGAAAAAGAGGACCTTAATGATACCAAATTCAGCCGTAACCCGGTGGGGACTGGCCCGTATAAATTAAAATCCTGGAAGCCGCAGGAAAAGATTGAGCTGACAGCCAACCCGAGGTATTTCGAGCATCAGCCGTATATCGACCGGGCAATTACCCGGGTTATCCCTGATGAATCCACGATATTTCTGGAACTGCAGACCCAGGGCGTTGATTCCTCAGGCCTGAGCCCTTTGCAATACAGCCGCCAGACTGACAGCGAGTTTTTTATAAAATATTACCGTAAGTTCCGGCTGCCGGGTTTTAATTACACATATCTGGGGTATAATCTGCGCGATTCCAGATTTTCGGACAAGCGGATCAGGCAGGCCTTGAATTACGCGGTGGATAAGAAAGAGATAATTGATATGGTCTTATTGGGATTCGGCAATATCGCCACCGGTCCGTATGTCCAGCAGTCCTGGGCGTATAACCGGTCGGTGAGCCCGGTGCCTTTCGATCCTAAAAAAGCTAAGCAATTGCTCAAGCAGGCTGGCTGGGCAGACAGTGAAAGAAGCGGCTGGCTTGAAAAGAACGGGAGGATCTTTGAGTTTACCATTGTCACCAACCAGGGCAATGAAGAGCGCTTGAAGGTCGCGGAAATAATCCAGCGCAGGCTTAAGGATATCGGCATCCGGGTAAAGATCAAGGTGGTGGAATGGAGCGTTTTCCTTTCGGAGGTGATCGATAAAAAGAATTTTGAGGCGATCCTTCTGGGCTGGAGCGTGCCCAGGGAGCCGGATAATTTCGATATTTGGCATTCTTCCAAGACCAGGGAAGGGGAATTCAATTTCATCGGTTACAAGAATGAAGAGGTGGATAAGCTCCTTCTGGAAGGCCGCAGGACCTTTGACCAGCAGGAAAGGCGCAAGATATACAATCGGATCCATACTATAATTTATGATGAACAACCGTATATGTTCCTGTTCACTTCGGAGAGTTTGTCCATACTGCATAAGCGCTTCCAGGGTATCAAGCCGGCTCCGGCGGGCATTGGCTATAATTTCATCGACTGGTGGGTCAAAACTGCCGATCAGAAATACCGAATAATTAAATAGGGGACGGTTCCTCGTTATCTAACCTATTAGCAGATATTGAGATATAAGAAGGCTCTTAGCAGGCGAAATGGCATTATTTTTGGCAATTGCGTGGTTGTAACTTAAGGAGTGGGAAGCGGTTCGGAAGCAAGGAACCGTCCCCTAAGATGAGCAAATATATTCTAAAAAGATTATTAGGGATGATACCGGTGCTCTTTGGGATCACTATTATCAGTTTTACCCTGATACATTTAGCCCCGGGAAAACCGACTACCCTTGACCAGGCGCTGAACCCTAAGGTCTCGCCGGAGATCCGGCTGAAGATGGTTAAGCTCTACGGTTTGGATAAACCTTTGGTCAGCCAGTACCTGGATTGGGTGAAGAGGCTTTGCGTTCTTGATTTGGGCCGTTCTTTCGGGGATAACCGGCCGGTCCTGGATAAGATCGTGGAAAGGATCCCTTTGACCCTGGCCATAAATATAAGTTCTTTGATCTTTGTTTTTCTGGTAGCCATACCTGTCGGCATAAAAGCCAGCCTTAAGCCGGGAAAGGGATTCGATAATTTTACCACTTTCCTGGGGTTTATTCTTTTCGCCATGCCGACTTTCTGGCTGGCTTTGCTGTTGATGCAGTTGCTATGCATAACTTTGGGCTGGCTGCCGATCTCCGGGATAAAATCCCTGGACTATGAGTATTTCACTTTAGCGCATAAAGTCTGGGACCGGGTATGGCATTTGATCCTGCCGGTATTTGTTTCCAGCCTGGGAAGCCTGGCAGTCATCTCGCGTTATATGCGCTCAAGCATGATGGAGGCCTTGAGCCAGCCATATATTTATACTGCCAGGGCTAAAGGCCTGCCGGAAAGCAAAGTTGTTTATAAGCACGCTTTGCGCAACGCCAGCCTTCCCATAGTCACGATCATCGGTCTTTCCATACCCGGGCTCTTGGGAGGGAGCGTTATTTTTGAATCGCTCTTCGCCTTGCCCGGTTTGGGCAGGCTGTTCTATGAAGCGGTAATGATGCGGGACTACCCCTTGATCATGGCAGAGGTGGCTCTGGGCGCTGTTCTGACTATGCTGGGTAACCTGATCGCGGATATAAGTTACGCTTACGTTGACCCGAGGATACGCTATAAATGAAAAATAATCCATATCTTATCTGCGGGATATTCATCATCGGCATTCTCAGCCTGGCCGCGATATTCGCTCCCTTGATCAGCTCTTATGATCCTTCGCAGATAGATAGCCGGAGTTTATTGAGTTCGCCTTCTTCAGCGCATTGGCTGGGCACGGACAGCCTGGGCAGGGACCTGTTCAGCAGGATGATCTGGGGGGCGCGGATATCTTTGTGCATCGGGATCATTGCAGTGGGCATATCCACTTTTTTAGGGCTGTTCCTGGGCGCTCTTGCCGGGTTCTACGGCAGGTTCATTGATACTTTGATCATGCGTTTTTGCGATATCATGTTATGTTTTCCCACGTTCTTTCTGATCCTGGCTGTAGTGGCGATATTAGAGCCGTCCATCTTCAATATTATGATCATTATCGGTTTGACCAGCTGGATGGGGCCGGCCAGGCTGGTCAGGGGAGAGATCTTGTCTTTGAAAGAGCGGGAATTTATCCAGGCGGAAACCGCGATAGGTTGCTCCGACCTGCGCATTATTGTCCGGCATCTGATACCCAATGCCGCGGGCCCGGTTTTGGTCAACGCTACCCTGGGTATTGCCGGAGCGATCCTGTTGGAATCCGGTTTAAGCTTTTTAGGCCTGGGCGTGCAGCCGCCTATGCCAAGCTGGGGAAACATCCTTATTGAATCCAAATCCACGCTGGGAATAGCCTGGTGGATAACTGTGTTCCCCGGGCTGGCTATTTTGATCACCATCCTGGGGTTTAATTTTATCGCCGAAGGGTTGAAGAAAGTCATCGGGTAAGTATTATGGATAAACTGCTGGAAGTTAAAAATCTGAAAGTCGAATTCCGGGTGGAAGATAAGTTCATCCACGCTGTTGCCGGCGTCGATCTGCAGGTCAATGCGAATGAAATAGTGGTCCTGGCAGGGGAATCCGGCTCAGGCAAGAGCGCGACTGCGCTGGCTTTGACCAGGATACTTCCGGCCAACGCCAGGATAACTTCCGGGGAGGTTGTTTTTCAAGGAAGGGATATCCTGGGGCTTACGGAAAAAGAACTGATAAATATCCGGGGCAAAGACATATCTTATATATTCCAGGAGCCGGCAAGTTATTTGAATCCGGTTTACACTATCGGCAGCCAGATATCCGAGGTGATTGTTCTGCATCAGCACAAGAGCAGGAAAGAGGCGGATGAATTGGCCCTGGGATTGCTGGAGCAGGTCAGGATAACCGAGCCCAAGAGGGTTTTCTTCAGCTATCCGCATCAGCTTTCCGGGGGGATGAACCAGCGGGCTTTTATCGCTATGAGCCTGGCGGGCAACCCAAAGCTTTTGATCGCCGATGAGCCGACCACTGCCCTGGATGTCACTATAGAGGCGCAGATACTGGAATTGCTTTCGCAATTGCAGCAGCGGATGAAGTTTTCAATGGTCTTTATCACCCACAACCTGTCCATTGCCCGCAGGATCAGCCGGCGGGTTATTGTTATGTATCAGGGGAAGATCGTTGAGCAGGCGGACACGGCGGCTATATTTAAGTCGCCGGAGCATTTTCATACCAAAGAGCTGATCGCAGCTTATGAAAAGATCGGAAGGATTTAGAAATGATCCTGGAGCTTAAGAACGTCACCAAGTCATTTCCCGGCCAGCAGGGGCTTATTAGCCGGCCGGGCCGGGTGTTCAATGCCTTGGACAATGTCAGCTTTAAGGTCGATGAATTTACCACGCTGGGGATTGTGGGAGAGTCGGGTTCAGGCAAGACCACTTTAGCCAAGATAATACTGGATCTTATCCCTTTGACTTCAGGCGAGGTTATTTTTAACCGGGAATTGATAGGTGATTTCCGCAAGGACGTGCAGATCATTTTTCAGAACCCGTATAACAGTCTTGACCCCAAGATGCGGATAAAGGAAATGCTCTTTGAGCCGTTATCAATCCATAAGATAGCGCACGGCAGTGCCCGGTTAAAGAAAGCGATAGAACTATTGCAAATGGTGGAAATGGATGAGACTGCTTTGAACCGTTATCCTGCGGAATTCTCCGGAGGCCAGAGGCAGATGATCTGCATTGCCCGGGCATTGGCCAGCGAGCCGCGGCTGTTGGTCTTGGATGAGCCGGTGTCATCTTTGGACCTGACCATTCAGGCCAGGATATTGGAGCTGTTAGCCAGGCTGAAACAGAAGTTCCGGCTTACCTATATATTCATCAGCCATAATCTGGGGGTCGTTAAATATATGGCGGATTCGGTGGCGGTGATGCGCGAAGGCAAAGTTGTGGAGTTAGCCAAGGCAGGGGATATATTCAGCAGCCCGGGGCAGGATTATACAAAAAGGCTGTTGGAGGCGGCTGCGCTGTCCCCATCAGTTGTGGCCTCATGAAAATTATTTTAAAAAAATGTTTGACAGAATTGCAAAGTATGATATACTTTTAAAACTATGCAAAAAACCTATTTACCTAAAGAAAGTGAAATTCAGAGAAAGTGGTTCCTGGTAGATGCTTCGGATCAGATCCTGGGCAGGCTTGCCTCGCGCATTGCCATGATATTGAGAGGAAAACACAAGGCTATTTTTACCCCGCATATGGACACAGGAGACGGGGTCATAGTCATCAACGCCTCAAAGATCAAGGTTACCGGAAAGAAGCTCTCGGATAAGGTTTATCAGAGATATTCCGGATATCCCGATGGCCAAAAAAGGATCACCATGGATACTATGCTGGCTAACAGGCCCGAGACAGTGATGAAGCTGGCTGTGCAAAGAATGCTGCCTAAAGGGGCTTTAGCCGAGAAGCAGATAAAGAAATTAAAAATATATGCGGGCGGTGATTATCCGCATGCGGGTTTAAAACCGGAAAAGGTGGAATTGGTCAAATAATATGGATAGCATAATCAAACATAACGCGGTTGGAAGACGTAAAGAAGCGGTTGCCAGGGTATTCCTTATCCCGGGCGGAAAAGGCAACATCACGGTTAACGGTGTGGCCGCGGATTCATATTTTCCCAGGGAGACCGACAGGATCATCATCAGGCAGCCGTTGCGGTTGACCAATACTATTGCTAAATACGATGTAGTGGTGAATATCCGCGGAGGCGGAATTACCGGGCAGGCCGGCGCTTTAAGGCACGCCATATCCAGGACTTTAGTGCTCGCAGAGCCGGAGTTGAAGGATATGCTGCGCAAAAACGGATACCTGACCCGCGACCCCCGTATGAAGGAGCGCAAGAAGTACGGATTGAAGGGGGCACGTAAACGCTTCCAGTGGACAAAGAGGTAAAGCATATTTAAAAAGATTCGCAAATACATTTAGTAAAGGCCATAAAGGTCCCGCTGGAAACAGCGGGATTTTTTTTTAATGAGCGCATAATTTATGGAGCTGCCGTCGGTAAGTTGGCAGAGCGACATAAATTATATGCGCGAATTAATCCAGGATGCACGCAAACCAGGCGTCCTGGAGAGGCCGTGAAACGGTTGTTTGTGGACGAGCTAAGCCGTTTGGCCGAAAAATCCGGCAGATACGAGCGCATCTGCGCGAAGTGTCTATCTGACGGGATAATACGACTGTTTTGTCGAGAAGGGCTATTTTAGCTTCCGACGAGAAAATACTTGAAAATATTTTTTATTACAGGTATAATGAATACCTGATTATAAAAAAATCCGAGGAGAGAAAATGAATATAACTGTGGATATCGTCGGGGCGACAGGCTACACCGGACAGGAATTGATCGGGATACTGCTGCGCCATCCCAATGTCCGGATCGGCCGCCTTTATTCTACCACCGACGAGCCGAAGAAACTTTCGGAGCTTTTGCCGCGGTTCAATAATAAGACGGACCTGGTCTGCCAGAAGCTGGATAAAAAAGCGCTGGCCTCAAGCGACGCCGATCTGGTCTTCCTGGCTATGCCGCATACTTATTCCATGGCGATCGTCCCCGAGCTGCTTAAGGCCGGTAAACGAGTGATCGACCTGGGAGCGGATTTCCGGATCAAGGATGCCAGGGTCTATGAGGAGTATTACGACGTCAAACATACGGATAGAGGGCTGCTTAACCAGGCGGTTTACGGCCTTCCGGAGATGAACCGGCAGAAGATCAAGAAGGCCAAGCTTATAGCCAATCCCGGATGCTATCCGACCGCGGCTATCCTGGGGCTGTCGCCTCTTTTGAGAGCCGGCTGCGTAGGCCTGGATTCTATAATAATTGACGCCAAGTCCGGGACCAGCGGCGCGGGCAAAAAAGCGGTGAAGGATTTTCTCTTTACCGAGGTGGATGAGGATTTCCGGGCTTATAAAATAAACAGGCATCAGCATATGCCGGAGATAAAACAGGAACTGTCAAGGCAGGCCGATAAGGAGATCCAGATAACCTTTGTTCCGCATTTATTGCCTTTGAAGCGGGGGATACTGGAGACCATATATGTAAAGAGCAACGCCAGCAGAAAACCCGATACGCAGGATATTATATCTTTGTATAAAAGGTTTTACCAGAATGAGCCTTTTGTGCGGATCAGGGAAGAAGGCCATTTCCCGACCTTAAAGGACGTGGTCGGCACCAATTACTGCGATATCGGCATAAGCGTGTCCGGCAAGGATATAATAATCATCGCGGTCATCGATAATCTGTTAAAAGGCGCTTCCGGACAGGCTGTCCAGAATATGAATATTATGTTCCGTTTTCCGGAAGAAGCAGCGTTAATATAAGGGGATTTTCGTGCGGATAATCAAGAAGGCTATTTTACCTGCGGGTTTCGCGGCCAACGGCATTAACTGCGGATTGAAAAAGTCCGGCAAGCCGGATCTGGCGGTTTTTTATTCCGTTGTCCGGGCTAAGGCCGCGGGTATGTTCACTACCAATAAAATAGCCTCGCCGGCAGTGGCGTTGTGCAAGAGTTACCTTAAATCCGGTAAAGGTTTTCACGCGGTCATCGCCAATTCCGGCAACGCCAATTGTTTCACCGGAAAACAGGGGATGTCTGACGCGGTCAAGGTGACCGCTGAGTCAGGCAAAATATTTAAGATCGGCAAAAGCGCGGTTTTTCCGGCATCTACCGGGATCATCGGAAAGCGGCTGGATGTAACCAAGATTACCAAGGCTTTGCCGGGTTTGATCAGCGGCGCGTCCGCCGCAGGCATAGAAAAGGCCAAACTGGCGATAATGACCACGGATAAATTTCCCAAAGAGGTTACCGCTAAGCTCAAGATAGGCGGTAAAGTAGTTACGATCTGCGGGGTAGGCAAAGGCGTGGGGATGATCTCCCCGAAAATGGCGACTATGCTGGTCTTTATTTTTACCGACGCGGCTATCTCGCAAAGGGCTTTGAAAAAATCCCTGACCGGCGCGGTGGAGCGCTCTTTCAACTGCATAACCGTTGACGGATGTATGAGCACTAATGATACGGTGATCCTGATGGCCAATTCCTGCGCCGGAAATAAGATTATTACTGAGACCGCGAATTTCAGGCCTTTCAGCGCTGCGTTGGATATTATCTGCCTGGAACTGGCTAAACTTATGGTCAAAGACGGCGAAGGAGCGAGCAAGCTGATCGAGATAAGGGTCAAGGGGGCGCGGAATGGGAGCCAGGCGAAGTCAGCTGCTTTGGCGGTCGCCAATTCCAACCTTTTCAAGACCGCGATATACGGAGAAAATCCGAATTTCGGCAGGGTGGTTGCGGCTGTGGGAGCAAGCGGGGCTGAGGTCAAAGAGGAAAAATTGAAGGTAAAGCTTGGGCCCCTGAATAAGAAGGAAGTCCGGGTTGATGTGGATCTGGGCCTGGGTAAAGGCGGGTGCGTTGTTTACACCTCGGACCTTACCCCTGAATATATCAAGATAAACGCGGCGTACAATTAGAAAAGGGTGATAAATGGAAGAAGCGATAAAGAAAGCTGAAGTTCTTATAGAAGCCCTGCCGTATATCAGGCAGTTCAAGGATAAGATCATCGTGATCAAATACGGCGGCAGTATCCTGGGCGAGGAGAAGATCAGGGAAGGCGTGCTCGAGGATATAGTTTTCCTGAATTTCATGGGGCTTAAGCCTGTTCTGGTCCACGGCGGCGGGCCGAACATCAGCGGCAGGATGCGGGCTACCGGCAAGAAGACGGACTTTGTGGACGGGATGCGCGTGACCGACGAAGAGACGCTGATGCTGGTCGAGGAAGAGCTGAAGAAATTGAACGACCTGATTGTTGGCGAGATCAAAGATCTGGGCGCGAAGGCGGTGGGTTTGAACGGCAGGGACAAGAATCTTATCCAGACTGAAAAGAAGAAGGCCAAGATCGACTTGGGCCTGGTAGGCCATATCGTGGGAGTGAACAGCAAGGCGATAAACGACGAATTACAGCATAACCATGTCCCGGTGATCATACCGATGGGCATAGGCCAGGATAAAAAGACTTACAACGTGAACGCGGATGAGGCGGCGGCGAGCATAGCCGCCGAGCTTAAAGCGGAAAAGCTGGTTCTTCTGACCAACGTCAAAGGGATCATGCGCGACGCCGAAGACCCGCATTCATTTATCTCCACGCTGACCGGCGAGTCAGCCAAGGCGTTGATCGAGCAGAAAGTCATACAGACAGGGATGATCCCGAAAGTAATGGCTTGTATGGATTCGTTGAGCAGAGGGGTAAAGAAAACACATATGGTTGATGCCTGTATTCCACACGCGCTGCTTCTGGAGATATTCACCGATAAAGGCATCGGCACTGAAATCGTTTTATAGATCGAGACCCGATCTCCTAAATCGTTGGGGGATGAAGCGTTAGAAGACCGGGTCTTGAGAAAGATGGGATGAAATTGCAGGAGATATTCGATACATATAAAGATTATGTGGCGCCCAGTTACACCAAGGTGCCGCTGATATTCGTCAAAGGAAAGGGCAGTTTCCTTTGGGATATCCACGGCAAGAAATATTTGGATTTCTTCCCCGGCTGGGGAGTAGGGTCTTTGGGGCATTGCCATCCCGGGGTAATGAATGCGGTCAGGGACCAGATATCCAAACTGATCTTTGTCCCCAATAATTATTACAATCTTCCGCAGGCTAAGTTGGCCAAAGAGTTGAATTACTGGACCCGGCAGGATTTTAAAGTGTTCTTCGCCAATTCCGGGGCAGAGGCTAACGAAGCGGCGATAAAGCTTTCCCGGAAATACGGCAACGGACGCAATGAGATCATCACCTTCGAGAATGCCTTTCACGGACGGACCACCGGCGCTTTAGCCGCCACCGGCCAGGAAAAATACATGCAGGGATTTAAGCCCCTGCTGGAGGGGTTCAAACAGGTAAAATTCAATGACCTGGACGCGGTAAAAAAGGCTGTATCCGAAAAGACCGTGGGGATAATGCTTGAACTGGTCCAGGGCGAGGGCGGGATAAATATCGCGGATAAGAATTTCGTGGCTGGTCTGCGCAAGCTTTGCGATGAGAAGAAGCTCCTGTTGATCATCGATGAAGTGCAGACAGGCATCGGCAGGACCGGAAAGATGTTCTGTTGGCAGAATTACGGGATCGTCCCGGATATCTTCGTCCTGGCCAAGGCTTTGGCCGGCGGATTGCCGATCGGTGTGATGCTTGCCAGGAAAGAGCTGGCTGACTTGTTTACTCCGGGCACGCACGCTTCTACTTTTGGCGGCGGACCGGTGATCTGCAAGGCGGCTCTGGCTGTTTTGACCGCGGTACAGAAAGAGAAGATGCTGTATAATGCCAATAGTATGGGAGGGCATCTTCTGAATAAATTAAATCTTTTAAAAGAAAAATACCCGGTGATCAAGGATGTCCGGGGAATGGGGCTGATGTGCGGGGTGGAATTATCCATACCCGGTAAACCGATAGTCGAGGCCTGCGTCAAAGAAGGGCTTTTGATCAACTGCACGCATGACAGCGTGCTCCGGGTAATGCCGGCTTTGAACGTGACTATCGGACAGATAAACACAGCGGTAAAAATAATGGAAAAAGCAATCAAAGAGGCGAAACTATGAAGAGAGACCTGATATCCATAAAGACATTAACCTTGGAGCAGATCAAGGATATATTCGATCTGACACATAAGATCAAGAAGAGCCCGAAAAGGTTCACCGGTGTACTTAAAGGCAAGACCCTGGCTTTGATCTTTGAGAAGCCTTCCAACCGGACCTATGTTTCATTCCAGGTGGGGATGTATGAATTGGGCGGCAACTCCGTATATCTCGGCCCGGCGCAGATCAAGCTTGGGGTGAGGGAAACCATTCATGACGTGGCCAAGACCCTGAGCCGGTATGTTGACGGAATTGTCCTGCGTACTTTCGCTCATCAGAACGTCCTGGATATGGCTAAATACGCCGGCGTGCCGGTGATCAACGGGCTTTCGGACTTGTCGCATCCCTGCCAGGCATTGGCCGATACCTTTACCATAAAGGAGAAATTCGGAGGCTTCAAAAATATCACCGTGGCTTATATAGGAGACGGCAACAACGTCTGTAATTCCCTGCTTTACGCCTGCGCTAAGTTGGGAGTAAATATCAATGTGGCGACGCCTCAGGGTTACGACCCGGACGCGGATATGGTCCTGGGCGCAAAGTCCGCCGCGGAGAAGACCGGTTCCAGGATAAGTCTTTTTCATAAGGCGCAGACCGCGGTGCAAGGGGCCAACGTGATCTATACCGATGTCTGGGCCTCAATGGGCCAGGAAAGCGAAGCGCAAAAACGCAAGCAGGATTTTAAGGACTATCAGGTGAATAAGAAACTGTTATCTCTGGCGGATAAGAATTGCCTGGTTATGCATTGTTTGCCGGCGCACCGCGGCGAAGAGATCTCGGATGAAGTCATTGACGGGGATAATTCCATAATATTTGACCAGGCGGAGAACCGGCTGCACGTGCAGAAGGCGATACTGGTGAAACTGTTAAAATAAATGTCTGAGGTGGTATAGTGAAAAAGATCGTGTTGGCGTATTCTGGCGGGTTGGATACATCCTGCGCCATAAAATGGCTCAAGGATAAAGGTTTTGACGTGGTCTGTTTTATCGCCGACCTGGGCCAGGGCGAGGATTTTCAGAAGATCGAGGAGCGCGGCCTGGCTGCCGGCGCTTCCAAGGTCTATATCAAAGACCTGCAGGATGAATTCATCAAGGATTTCATTGTTCCGTCATTAAAGGCCAACGCCGTATATGAGGGGAAATATTTCCTGGCTACGGCTTTGGGCAGGCCGCTGATCGCCAAGTATCTGGTAGAGGTGGCGCATAAAGAAAAGGCCGAGTACGTCGGCCACGGCTGCACCGGAAAAGGCAATGACCAGGTCAGGCTGGAGGTCACTACCGCCATACTCGACCCGAAACTGCAGATTATCGCGCCTTTAAGGGACTGGGAATTCAAATCCCGGGAAGAGGAGATCGAATACGCTTTGAAGAATAACATACCGATCGACGTCACCAAGAAAAAACCGTACAGCCTGGACCGGAATATCTGGGGGATCAGTATTGAGGCCGGGGTATTGGAGAACCTGGACCAGGAGCCGCCGGAAGACGCTTATATCATGACTAAGAGCCCGAGCGGAGGGTCCACTTATCCTAAATACATAGAGATCGCCTTTGAAAAAGGCGTGCCTAAGAAATTAGACGGAAAGACCTATAAGCTCAAGGAGATGATCGAGGAGCTTAACCGGATCGGCGGGGCTTTCGGCATCGGCAGGTACGATATGGTGGAGAACAGATTAGTCGGGATAAAATCCCGCGAGATATACGAGGCTCCTGCCGGGACCATACTTTATACCGCGCATAAAGAATTGGAGAGCCTGGTCCTGGACCGGGAAGTCGCCCATTTCAAGGAAATCGTCTCATTGAAATATTCGGAGCTGGTGTATTACGGGTTATGGTATTCTCATCTTAAGCAGGCCCTGGACAGCTTTGTGGAATCCACCCAGAAACACGTCACCGGCACGATCCGCTTGAAGCTGTTCAAAGGGAATTGCGCGGCGGTAGGCAGGAAATCAACGCACTCGCTGTATAAAAAAGAGCTGGCCACTTATGGCGCCGAGGACAAATTCGACCAGAAGCTGGCTGAGGGATTCATCAAGCTTTGGGGCATGCCGTATAAAAGATAGGCAAAGGTATAGGCATAGAAAAATTGAATGGTAGTTTTAAACCTTAAAATTTAAAAGAGGCGGATATGGCGAAAAAACTGTGGGGAGGAAGGTTCAAGAAGCCTATAGACAAGGATTTTGAATCTTTTCAGAAATCCATAGGATATGATCATGAATTAGCCAAGTATGATGTTTATCATTCGCTGATCCATGTCCAGGCCCTGGTTTATGCCAAGGTATTGACCAATGCCGAGGCTAAGAAGTTGACCGCCGCGTTAAAAGGCATTTTAAGCCAGATAGAAAAAGGCGCGTTTGTCTATGACCCCGATTCCGAGGATATCCACACCGAGATCCAGAACCGGCTGGAGGCTAAGGCGAAATCCGCGGCCTTGAAGCTGCACAGCTTCCGGTCTCGGAACGATATGGTGGCTTTTGACGAACAGTTCTATTGCTATGATCAGGCCGGCCGGATACTGGGGTTGATCGCGGATATAAATAATAAGGCGATACCGCAGTTAGCCGGAAAATATCCCAAAGAGCATATCGTGGGATATACCCATACCCAGCGGGCCCAGGTGGTAAGCTTCGCAGAATATATGAACAGCTTTGCCTTTATGCTCCACGCCGACTTCAAGCGGATATACGGGTTCAAACAGGGCCTTAAGGTTTCTTTAGGGGCAGGGGCTTTGGCCGGGAGCTTCATTAAAAAGGCCGATTATGACCGGGCGATCAAAAGCGTTTTGAACGCCGGGTTTATCGGCACCGCGGGGAATTCTCTGCATAATGTCAGCGCCAGGGATTTCATCATCGAATTCATGGCTGCGTTGGCCATACTGCAGATGCATATTTCGCGGATGGCCGAGGACCTGATCCTTTATTCGACCAAGGAATTCGATTTCCTGGACCTGCCGGAGGAATTCTGCACCGGCTCGAGCCTTATGCCGCATAAGAAGAACCCGGATTTTCTGGAATTGGCCCGGGGTTATTCCGGAAGGATATACGGTAATCTGGTCTCAATCCTGACCACGATGAAAGGCCTGCCTTTGACCTATAACCGGGATATGCAGCTGGATAAGGAGCCTTTATTCTCTTCGGTGGAGACGGTCAAGGATGAATTGAATATCCTGGCTAAATTCATTCCCGGGATAAAGCTGAATAAGGCCGCGGTTGGCAAGGCCCTGGAAGACGAAAGTTTATACGCCACGGAGCTGGCCGAATATCTGGTAAGTAAAGGCGTAGCTTTTAAAACCGCTCATGAGATCGTGGGCAGGCTGATCCGTTTTGCCGAAGACAAGAAGATCAAGATCAAGGGCATCGGCGATAGCGAACTGAAAGCCTTCTCGGCGCATTTGAACAAGCAGGTGATCAGGAAGGTGTTCGATCCGGTTTTTGCCTGCGCAACAAAGAGATCGATCAAAAGAAAATAGCTGGTTTCAACTCAGGGAGCGGATATGCATGATTTCAGGTACAAGAACGGGCAGCTTTACTGCGAGGACGTCAGGATAAAAGACCTGGCGGATAAGTTCGGCACTCCGCTTTACGTGTACAGCTACAACACTTTTACGGCGCATTTCCTCAAGCTGAAGAAGGCTTTTTGTGATGTAAATCCGTTGATTTGTTATTCAGTCAAGGCTAATTCCAACCTTTCGATATTAAAGGCCCTGGTAGCCAAGGGCGCCGGCCTGGATATCGTCTCCGGCGGGGAGCTGTTCCGGGCGATAAAAGCCGGATGCCCGGCGCAGAAGATCGTTTACGCCTCTGTAGGCAAGACCGATAAAGAGATCGAGGATGCCATAAAGCAAGGGATACTTTTCTTTAATGCCGAGTCATTGCCGGAGCTGGAGAACATCAACCGGATCGCCAAGAGGTTGAATAAATTCACCAATGTGGCCTTAAGGATCAACCCGGATGTCGAGCCTAAGACGCATAAATATATAACTACCGGCAAGCTGACCAATAAATTCGGGATCGATTTTGACACCGCCGCCGGGATATTGAAGATGGCGGATAAGTTCTTCTACGCCAGGATCAAGGGCCTGCATATCCATATCGGCTCCCAGATTACCGAAGGGGATTCTTTTGTCGCGGCGATCAAGAAGGTCACCGCGTTTATCTCTGCTCAGCGGGATAAGGGGCTGAAACTGGAATATCTGAACATCGGCGGCGGCCTGGGCATAGTTTATAACAATGAGGCCCCGCAGACCGCTGATCAGTTTGCCCGTAAGGTCATACCGATCTTAAAAAAAAGCGGGTTGAAGATCATTATGGAACCGGGCAGGTTCATTATCGGCTCAGCCGCGGCCTTGGTGGTCAAGACCCTTTACGTGAAGAAGACCCCGCTTAAGAAATTTGTGATTCAAGATGGGGGAATGAACGATTTGATCCGCCCGGCGCTATATGAGGCGCATCATGAGATCTGGCCGTTGGCCAAGTCCCAGGCGAAGAAGAGCAAGGTTGACGTGGTGGGCCCGATCTGCGAGAGCGGGGATTTCTTCGCCAAGGATCGGAATATCCCGGAAGTCAGCGCGGGCGATCTTCTGGCAGTGATGTGCAGCGGCGCGTACGGATTCAGCATGGCCAGCAATTATAATTCCCGGCGCAGGCCGGCAGAGGTCCTGGTCAGCTGCAAGAAAACGATGCTTATTCGTCGGCGGGAGACTTATAATGACCTGGTTCATAATGAGGTCATCGCGAGTAAGTTTGAGTAAGTTTAAGTAAATCTGCATATATGTAAGTAGATGTATAAGTAGTATAGATTAAATATAAGTAAAACCGAGTAAGTTTAGGTAAGTAGTCGGGAGAGGCAAATGGCGCAAAAGATCGATTTCACTAAATTAGTCGGCGCGGGGAATGATTTTGTCCTTATCGATAACCGCCGCCTTAAAATATACTTAAAACAAAAGTTGTCCGCGTTGGCTAAGGAGATGTGCGACCGGAAATTCGGGATCGGCGCCGACGGGTTATTGATCTGGGATAATGTTAAAGGCGCGGCTGCCAGGATGCGCATTTTTAATTCCGACGGCTCCGAGGCGGAGATGTGCGGTAATGGCGGCCGTTGTTTCGCTCTTTATGTCAGCCGCAAGATCAAAGGCATCAAAAGCTGTTTTGAGGTCAAGACTATGGCCGGCCTGGTAAAGGCGCAGGTAAACAAGGACGGGGTAAGGATACAACTGACTGATCCAAAACAAATGAAATTTAATATGCCTTTGAGATTGAACAACCGCTCGATCCGGGTAAATTTTATCAATACCGGCGTTCCGCATACCGTAATATTTGTCCAGGACCTGGATAATATCGCTGTGGCCCAGTTGGGCAGGCAGATCAGGTATCATAAAGATTTCGCGCCTGCCGGGACCAACGTGGATTTTGTGGAGATCGAGGATAAGGATTCAATAAGGATCAGGACTTATGAAAGAGGGGTGGAGGGTGAGACCCTGGCCTGCGGCACTGGGGCTACCGCGGCCGCTCTGGTTACCGCCGAAAAACTCAGCGCTTTACCCTTGAAAAAGATCAATGTGATCACCAAAAGTAATGAAGTTTTAAAGGTGCATTTTGAAAGGGAAGAGAGCTCATTCAAAAATGTATGGCTGGAAGGAAAAGCCAGGATAGTTTACCAGGGGGTATATTATGTTTAGCGGTTCTCTTGTAGCGCTGGTCACACCGTTCAAGAACGAAAGGATCGATGAAAAGAGGCTGAAAGAGTTGATAGAATTACATATCAATAACGGGACTTCCGGCATTGTCCCCTGCGGGACCACCGGGGAGTCGGCGACGTTATCTCCGGCCGAGCATGAACGGGTTATTGAGATCATCGTTAAACAGGTGAATAAAAGGATACCGGTTATGGCTGGGACGGGTTCTAATTCCACGGAAGAGGCGGTTGCTTTGACTAAACACGCGGCTGCCATCGGAGCGGATGCCTCTTTACAGATAGCGCCTTATTACAACCGGCCCACGCAAAAAGGCCTTTATCTGCATTTCAAGGCAGTAGCGGATGCCGCGGATATCCCGATCATCCTTTATAATATCGCATCGCGCACCGGGGTGAACATCGAACCGGAGACTATGGCAAGGCTGGCCAAAGAATGCAGGAATATAGTGGGCGTAAAAGAGGCCTCAGGCAGTTTAGAGCAGATGTCCCGGATAAGGGCGTTGTGCCCTGAAGGCTTCGACCTTATTTCAGGCGATGACGCGCTTACGCTTCCGCTTTTGTCCATCGGCGGCACAGGGATAATATCGGTAGTGGCGAATATCGTTCCCCGGGACGTGGCAGAGATGGTGAAGGAGTTTGAAAAAGGGGATGTCAAGAAAGCCCGGGAGATACATTATAAATTGCTTCCTTTGATCAAGGCGATGTTCATCGAGACCAATCCCATACCGGTAAAAACCGCGATGGGGCTTTTGGGGATGTGCGAACCGGACCTGCGGCTTCCGATGTGCGGGATGCTGCCGGAGAACCTGGAAAAATTAAAAAAGGCTTTGAAGGAATACGGACTTTTAAAATAGCCCTAAGCGGACAGCTGAAAGCTGAAAAGACGAGGTTGTTAAATGATAAAATTAGGAGTGGCCGGAGCGATCGGAAAAATGGGGAGAAGGATCATCGAAATGGCCCAGCAGGACAAGGATTTTGAAGTCGCGTTCGCGCTGGAGCGCAGAGGGATACCCGAGATCGGCAAGGAGATCGGCAGGCTGAAGATATCCTCCAATCCCGACGGGATGTTCCTGATCGATGTGTTCGTGGATTTTACCCTCCCCGAAGCCACCGACCAGCACCTGGATTATGTCGCCAGTTACAAGAAAGGCCTGGTCCTGGGGACTACCGGTTTGTCCGATAGCCAGATAAAAAAAGTCGAGGAAGTATCTAAAGTGGTCCCGGTGGTTTTTTCCCCTAATATGTCCATCGGGGTGAACACGCTTTTTAATGTCCTGCCGGAGATCGCCAAAAAGCTCGGCCCGGATTACAGCATAGAGATAGTCGAGGCCCATCATAAGTTCAAGAAGGACGCGCCTTCGGGCACGGCCAAGAAGCTGGCCCAGGTGATAACTTCGGTAACCGGGAAAACGATACCTACCCATGCCATAAGGCTGGGGGATATATTCGGCGACCACACGGTGATCTTCTGCGGCAATTCCGAACGCATTGAAATAAAGCACCAGGCGCATAACCGCGACCTTTTTGTGGTCGGGGCTTTGAAAGCGGCGAAATGGATCGCCGATAAGCCCGCGGGATTATACACTATGCAGGATGTGTTATTTGGGGGTAGATAAAATGGATCCGCTGCTCAAAAGAATATTGGACGCTTCAGGCGTTTCAGGATACGAGGAAGAGATCGCCGGGATAATGAAGGCCGAGCTTAAGAAAAGCTGCGATGAGGTTTTGATCGATAATTTCGGCAATGTCATCGCCAGGAAGGGCCCGCCTGCCGGCAGGCAGGGAAAAGGCAAGGTCAAGATAATGCTCGCCGCGCATATGGACGAGATCGGTTTATTGGTCAAGCATATCTCCAAAGAAGGTTACTTGAATTTTATCAAGGTCGGCGGGATCGATGACCGCGTGCTGGTTGGCCAGAAGGTAATAGTCAAATCCAAGGGCCAGGATATTTATGGGATAATCGGGACAAAACCGCCGCATCTTCAGAAAGACGAAGAACGCAAGCATCCGCTTAAATACGAGGATATGTTTATCGATATCGGCGCCAAAAGCAGGGAAGACGCGGAAAAAAGAGTAAGCATCGCTGATCCGGTGGTTTTTGATTCGCAATCCGGGGTATTGAACGGCCCTTTATGCTACGGCAAAGCGGTGGATAACCGCGTAGGCTGTTACGCCCTGATCAAGATCATGGAGAAATTAAAGGTTAACGCCGAGGTTTACGCTGTGGCTACTGTCCAGGAAGAGGTGGGCTTAAAAGGCGCCAGGACATCGTCATTCAAGATCAACCCGGATTTCGCCATTGCCCTGGATACCTCGGTTGCCGGGGATACCCCGGGGATAAAGGAAACAGAATCTTCGCTTAAGCTGGGCAGCGGCGCAGGCATTACTATTATCGAGGCTTCCGGAAGAGGCCTGATCGTCAGCCGCAAGATCAAGGATATGTTCGTAGATACCGCCAAAAAGAATAAGATAAAATACCAGATGGATGTGCTGGAAGGCGGGATGACCGACGGGGCGATAATCTATATGAACCGCGAGGGCGTATCCACCGGAGTGCTGAGCATCCCTACCCGGTATGTTCACGCGCCTACCGGAGTGTTTTCTATCGATGATCTGGAGTCTGTAGTGGAATTGGCGGTTAAAATAGCCGAAAAGGTAGCTAAAGGATATTAGAAAGGAGCAAAGTATTTAAATGGAATTTTCGATCTCAAAACGCCTGCAGGAATTGCCGCCGTATCTTTTTCTGGAAATCGATAAAGCCAAAAGAAAGGCGCGCCAGGAAGGCCGCGATATAATCGATTTAGGCATAGGCGACCCGGACCAGCCTACGCCGGATTTCATTATTCAATCATTGCAGAAGGCCGCGACTGACCCGGCGAACCACCGTTATGCCCTGGACCAGGGGATGCCGGTTTTGCGCCAGGCGATCAGCGAGTGGTATAAAGAGCGGTTCGGGGTTAATCTGGAGCCGGATCACGAGGTGCTTCCTTTGATCGGCTCAAAAGAAGGGATAGCGCATTTCCCTCTGGCATTCACCAATCCCGGGGAATATTCTTTAGTGCCGGACCCGTGTTATCCCCCTTATAAAGGCGGGACGATCTTTGCCGGAGGCAAGCCCTATTTGATGCCTTTGCTGGAAAAGAACAAATTTCTTCCTGACCTGAAAGCGATCCCTCAATCCGTGCTTGAAAAAGCCAGGATGATCTATCTTAATTATCCGAATAATCCCACCGGCGCCACCTGTGAAAAGGATTTTTATGAGCAGGTAATAAATCTCGCGTTGAAATATAAGCTCATAGTCATTTCAGATCTGGCATATTCGGAAATGGCTTATGACGGCTATAAACCTTTGAGTTTTCTGGATGTGGATGGCGCCAAAGAAGTCGGAATTGAATTCCATTCGCTTTCCAAGACCTGCAATATGACCGGCTGGAGAGTGGGCTGGGCCTGCGGAAATAAGGCCCTGGTTGCCGGACTGGCTAAAGTCAAGTCCAATATCGATTCCGGGATATTCTCCGCGGTCCAGGTCAGCGCGGTAACGGCAATAAAGGAAAGCGGCAGCCATATCAGCAAGATGTGTAAGGTGTACGAGGAGCGCAGGGATATCCTGCGGACGGATTGAACGCCATGGGCTGGAAGGTGAATAAACCCAAGGCTACTTTTTACGTCTGGGCAGACATTCCCAAGGGCAACAAGTCTATAGATTTCTGCGCCAGGATCCTGGAAAAGGCGAACATCGTGGTCACCCCTGGCGTGGGATTCGGAGAAAGCGGCGAAGGTTATATCCGGTTCGCTTTGACCGTGGATAAGGCCAGGATAAAGGAAGCAGTGGAGAGGTTGAAGAAAATAATTTAAGTCGAATTATATGGCCACTTGTTACATAGGTATTGGTTCTAACCTCGGCGATAGAAGATATCATATCGATAAAGCCATAAAAGAGATCCGTATGCTTGGTGTAACCAAAGTAAAGAAAATCTCCCGCATCATTGAAACTTTACCGCAAGGCGGCCCTGTTCAGGGCCCGTATCTTAACGGCGTATTGGAAATCGAGACGCAACTCAGCCCCTATCAGCTTTTGCAGGAACTCCAAAAAATAGAAACAGCCCTGGGAAGGGTGCGCGCAGTAGTCAACGGCCCGCGCACCATTGACCTGGATATATTGACTTACGCCGGCCTGCGTATCCATGAGGACGCGCTGTGTATACCGCATCCCAGGATGATGGAGCGCGATTTTGTCCTTGGCCCTTTAAAAGAGATCGCCCCTGAGGTTATAGGCAGTCTCCGGAAAGCAAAAGGTAAACCAGTTAAACCCGGATTTAAGAGGAAGGCTATTGTTAAACGCAGATCAAAGGCTAAGAAATAATTGATGAAGATAATCCGCGGCATAAGGGTAATGCAGGATTTGAGCGGCCGATGTAAGAGAAAAGGCCTGCGTATCGGCCTGGTGCCGACAATGGGGGCTTTGCACGAGGGGCATCTAAGCCTGGTGCGGGGCTGCCGCAGGGACAATGATATTACTGTAGTCAGCATATTCGTCAATCCCATCCAGTTCGGCCCTAAAGAGGATTTCAGGCGTTATCCCCGGACGGCGCGAAAAGACGCAATGCTCTGCCGTAAACAAGGAGTGGATTATATATTTTATCCGTCAGCCAAGGATATGTATCCGCCTGGTTTCAAGACCGGCGTTTCTGTCAGGGAACTGGGAAAAGGTTTATGCGGCGCATCCCGGCCAGGGCATTTTGACGGAGTGACCACAGTAGTGGCCAAACTATTCAATATCGTCCGTCCGGATAACGCCTATTTCGGCCAGAAGGACTGCCAGCAGGCGGTGATCATCAAGCGGATGGCCCAAGACCTGGATTTCGGCATAAATATAAACGTGATGCCTATTGTCAGAGAAGAAGACGGCCTGGCTTTAAGCTCAAGGAATATTTATCTGGATGACCGGCAAAGGAACGACGCGTTATGCCTTTGCGCCGCTTTAAGCCTGGCAAAGGACCTGATCAAAGCCGGGCAAAGGGATCCCCAAGCGATCATCCGCAGAATGTCGGCTTTGATCGCAGCGGCAAAGAATGCTGATGTCGATTATATAAAGATCGTGGACCCAGACAACCTAAAGGAGATATCCCGGATAAGCGATGAATGTTTGATCTGCCTGGCGGTAAAGATCGGCAATACCAGGCTGATCGATAATATCGTGATAAGGCCCGGATTAAAAAAATGAATAAGAAATTAAGGATCGGAATAGTCGGGTGCGGGGCGATAGGCAGTTCATTGGCTAAGATAATCACGAGGGATTTTGCCAAGAAAGCCGGTTTATCCGCTTTGCAGGACATTAATTGCGCCAGGTCCAGGGACTTGTCAAAGCGCGTTTCGCCGGGGAAAGATCTGGCGGTCCCTTGTTTGGATGAATTGATCCGCAGGTCCGACCTAGTGATCGAAGCGGCGCATGCCAGTGTTTCGGCTGAGATCGCCTCGCGGGTGCTTAAGTCAAAGCGCGACATAATGATAATGAGCGTGGGTGGTATTGTCGGGTCTTTTGGCAAGTTGAGCAGGTTAGCGGACGCGAATAACCGCAGGATATATATACCCAGCGGAGCGATCGCCGGGGTGGACGCTTTAAAGGCGGCTGCCATGGGTAAGATAAGAAAAGTTATCCTGACCACGCGCAAGAACCCGAAGTCTTTTTCCGGGGTTAAATACATCGCGGATAAGAAGATCGACCTGAAAAAAATAAAAAAGGACACGGCGATATTTTCGGGTTCCGCGGCGCAGGCGATGAAATTCTTTCCCCAGAATATCAATGTGGCGGGGGTTTTGAGCATTGCCGGGATAGGGCCGGTCAAAACGCAGGTCAGGCTGATCGCCTCGCCGTCAACCACGAAGAATATCCACGAGATCCGGATACAGGCTGAGGCGGGCGATATCTTCACCCGCACAGAAAATATATTGCATCCGGATAATCCCAAGACCAGTTATATGGCGGTGCTTTCCGCCCTGGCTACCTTGAAACAGGTGCTTTATCCGGTGCGGGTAGGGACTTGACGGTAGATTGTCGCGCGCCGGCAATGACGATTGCCGGCGAATGTTTAACTCACAAACTTGTGAAGGGAGGTGAATACATATATGGCCAAGAAATTAGTCAAAGTCGGAGTAAAGAGGCAGAAGGGCTATCTTTATTACGTTGATAAAGCCGGTGATGTGTCTTGCGCGAAAATGGCAAGAGGCAAGAGCAAAGGCGGTAAGCCCCAGAAAGTCGCCAAGTGCGGCATAAAGAGAGAGGTTGGTTATCTCTACTTTGTGGACAAGCAAGGTGATGTCTCCTGCGCGAAGATGCAGAGAGGCGGCAAAAAGAAGAAAAAGAGATAAGCACGTTCCTTAAAATAAGGCCCCTGGAGTCCGGTTGGGATTTACAGGGGCCTTGTTTTTTGTTATAATCCTTTCTATGGAAGAATTCATCGTAATACGTAAAGCGAGAGAGCATAATCTTAAAGGCATAGACCTTAAACTGCCGAGGAATAAATTTATCGTGGTCACCGGGCTTTCCGGATCGGGCAAGTCCAGCCTGGCCTTCGATACCATATACGCCGAAGGCCAGCGCCGTTATGTAGAGAGCCTTTCCAGCTACGCCAGGCAGTTCCTGGAACAGTTGCAGAAGCCTGATGTGGAATATATCGAGGGCCTTTCTCCGGCTATAGCCATCGAGCAAAGGACAGCCGGCGGCAGCCCGCGCTCCACAGTAGGGACGCAGACCGAGATCTATGATTACCTGCGCCTGCTTTTTGCCCGCATCGGGCACGCCTCCTGCTATAAATGCGGCGCGCCTATAAACCGCCAGAGCTCCCAGGAGATAGTGGATAAGGTTATGGAATTGCCTCAGAATAAGGCTATCGTTATACTGGCTCCGGTGATCCGCGGCAAAAAAGGCGAATACAGGGATATTCCCGGGCAGATGCAGAAAGCCGGTTTTGTCCGGCTGCGCGTCGATAATGAAATAGTAGAACTGCCGGCAAAGATCAAGCTGGATAGATACAAGATCCACAATATCGAAGCTGTGGTGGACAGGCTGGCAATAAAACCCGGGATAAAAAGCCGGCTGGTGGATTCGGTCGAGACCGCTTTGAAATTCGGCAAAGGCCTGCTTATCGTCCATCTTTCTGATGAAAAAAAAGACCTGGCGTTCAGCGAGGAATACGCCTGTTCAAAATGCGGCATCAGTATCCCTGAAATAGAACCTCGGCTTTTTTCCTTTAATTCCCCGTTCGGCGCCTGCCCGGATTGCAACGGCCTGGGCATAAAGCTGGAATTTGACCCTGCCTTGGTGATCCCGGACCGTTCCAAGTCTATCAACGAAGGCGCAATCGCTGTCTGGAAGCGCGGCGGCAGAGGTTATATACTTTATTACCGCTGGCTTTTGCGCGAACTGGCCAGCCAGATCGGTTTTGACCTGGATATGCCTTTTAATAAACTGGGAAAAGATATCCAGCAGACTATTCTTTACGGCACGGACGAATATGTCGCCGGAAAGCGTTTTGAGGGGGTCATCCCGCATTTGGAGCGGCTTTTCCATGAGACCGACAGCGAGTATTTGAAAACAGAGATCCATAAGTTTATGTCCACCCAGGATTGCCCGGGATGCGGCGGGACAAGGCTGAAAAAGGAGAGCCTGGCGGTAAAGATAAACGGAAAGAATATTTATGAAGTGACAGGGATGTCTTTGGTCAAGTCCAGGGATTTTTTCCGGGGCCTGACTTTGAGCGATAAAGAAAAAATAATCAGCCGCCAGGTGCTCAAGGAGATAATCGCCAGGCTGGGGTTTTGCATTGATGTCGGACTGGATTATCTCACGCTGGACAGGAAGAGCTCAACGCTTTCAGGCGGTGAATCGCAGCGGGTCAGGCTGGCTACCCAGGTAGGCTCGGGGCTGGTCGGGGGGC
>JALOCB010000003.1 GCA_023227985.1 Candidatus Omnitrophota bacterium
TTTGCGGCGGGCGATCGAGGATGCGGCGTACGAGGAACTGGGCTGTGACTATATCGAGTTAAAGAAAGACCGGCGCACTGACAATTTCTACCGTAATTCCGGTTACGCCTCTTATGTGGATTTCTGGAAACAATATCTGGATGAAGGAACCGCAATAAGTCCGAAACTTACAAAGATAAGCCGCAATAATAAAAAACGCGCAGACCATAATTCTCCTTGTTGGGGATCTGCGGATATGGGAGAAGACTGGATCGATGCGTTAGCCGAACTGGGCGGCGATGAGGATTATGCCCGGGATTATCTCTGGCATTGGCAGTATTATCTTAAAGATTCGGCTGATGTGGTTTCCGGATTGATCGGGCTTGAATCGAAAGTCGTGGGATTGCCGGTCAGGGATATTAATACGGTTATTACCATCGAGGTTTTCTGTTATGAGCTTCACCGCTTATATCATCACCCGGGTTTATCCGTGTTAAGTGAGGAAATGCTGGATTATGCGCTTTCCCCTGTCGACGGCGTGGATATTTTTAAATATGAAGTAACGTATAAATTCAACACATCTGAGCCGGTTAATTTTCCTTTAACTTTTGGGTTGCTCCTTGCGGCAAGAACTCCCCGGGAGATGGCTTTATGGATAGGGAGGTTATCGGCACTGCGGCCGGATCTTTGCTGCCAGTGTTTGGCATATATCCCGGAGCTGGTTGAGCATCTTTCCGGAGATATAAAATGGGGGGATTTCAGTGAAGGGTTATCCGGGGATAATTTTAGTTTCCGGTTGAGGTCGTTGCAGCAAAAAGGCGAAAGAATATCCGGGAGTTGTCCTGCGGACGGCGGAAGGGTCGCCGCTAAAGTGGCAAATTGGCAGAATGTCCCGGTAAACATTAAGCTGAAAATCCTGGATTTCTTCATTTTGCCATTGTCCGAATTGAGTATGATAGAGTGTTGGTTTGACACAGACGAATCGGTAAGAATAGACCCGGTATATATGATCTATGAAGGGACAAACAAGCTGGGGATAATGTGGGAAGGAGAGGTGAAAGATACCCAAGGTATGGGCGCGCTTTTTACTGGATTTATCAGCCGGATCGGCGAGATCATAAGTAAATTCCTGCGGCATGCGGCGTTTCCGGAGATGACCGAGAAAGAAGTTGACGCGCTGGAGGCGAAAAAGCATCTCTTGCATATAAAGGCTGTTCTTGCCGGATACGCTTTGGGTAAGCACCCTTATGAGGTTCACCGGATAATTGCCGCCCAGGCCCAGAGGTTGGAGGATACCTGGGGCTTTACCTCGCGCCGGGTGATCAAAATGCCTAAATGGACTAAACACTGGGTTGAGGACAATTATGATATATCCGGTTCCCATGAATGCGTTGAGCAAGCTTATGGTCTTTTTCGCAGAGAGATCAGGCGGGAATTCCCGCAAGTAAAACTGACGTTTGGTCATACCGCATCCTGCACATTCCACACTAACTGGAAGATCAAGACGTTCGAGCCTTATGTAATGGTCCCGGTGGAACATCAAGCCGCGGTTAAAGAATTCATCGATAGTTATATCGCCGGCAAACTGTCAATAGCGGCGGTGATCTCGGAATTTAGGCATGCGGCAGGGCAGTATTGCAATCAGGATTATCTGGGCAAGGAAGGTTTAGAAATCTTTACTGGAGAGAGGCAAAAGGCCGCGCTTTTATCGGCAATAAGCTCTCTTGAAGAGCGAAGTAAAATCACGGTAACAGATGAGGCGTTACGGATAATGATATCGGAAACAGTCAAGTATGGGTTGACTGCCGAAGAGCTTAGAAGGGCTTTGGCCGATCCTAAAGTCTGTAATTATGACAATCCCGGGGATTTTTTGTCGCCTGACGGCGGGGAAGAAGAGATTTCAAGATTGATCGGCGCGTGGATGAGCGATAACAACATAAAAGACATCTCAAAGCTTATAACTTTCATCAGGGATTTTGCGGGAAAAGGGACCTTGTCTTCTTTCTACAGCGTTAATGCCGTTGAGAATATCCTGGAAACCGGCTGCGCTAATTGTCTGGATAGAA
Source organism: Candidatus Omnitrophota bacterium (assembly GCA_023227985.1). Classification (NCBI taxonomy): domain Bacteria; kingdom Pseudomonadati; phylum Candidatus Omnitrophota; species Candidatus Omnitrophota bacterium. Next base: position 2,046 of record JALOCB010000003.1, read on the forward strand.
GTATTATTATGGTATTCGGAGCGATTACCCTTGGTAAAACGGCGGAAATACTGGTTTTGGAATTTTCCGACAGCAGGAGCAATAAAAATCACGCTTTGGGGATTTTATGCGATAAAGGGAAAAGCATCCCTGTAGAATTAACAGTTAAAAGTAAGGATCCGGATTTTACCGCATATACCAGATGTTCGTATGAAAGGATGCTGGGGTTGCCTCTGGCGAAGGGGTATTTGATAAAACCGGAGGCGGGATTCGTTTCGCAAATAAACCGGGTTTTGAATGGGGATGCGAGTTTTGAGCCGTGTCTTATGTTGGGATCTATTCTGGATGGCGGTAAGCGGATCCCGGTGGCGGAAGGATTAGAGGGATTAAAACTGCTGGTCGGGCAAAAATTATCGGTTAAATGCTTTGCGCCGGTAACTTTATTTTTTGACGGCAGTTCGGGTGTGGGCAAGACGTTTTTTTCCAATAGGATCGTCTGCGATGGGGATAAAGTTGTTCTTTTTCACGCAGATGATTTTATCAGCAGGGACCTGAGTTTTAATTTTCTGCGGCATGACTATGCGTTGATAGCCTGGGCGATTAATACAACGATCAAGCGGAATGAGGCAAGACTTGTGATCCTCGAAGGGTACGATATACTGAAAACCGGCATTGACGCGGATATAAAGGTCAAGATCGTTGCGGATATGGCTACGCGCGCCGACAATATAAGTAATAATTCCTCTCGCTGCGGTTCGTTGGTCAACAGGGTGATGACCTCTGACAAAAGATACGATCTTGTATTGGATAATAGTTTTGAATGCCGGTTGAGCCCTGAATTATCCGTGAATTTCCTTGATGGCGGCCGGGTAATTGACTCGGCAAATAACAATGCCGGCGGAAGTTTTGTTTTTGGCTTAGGCGTTGGGGATAATAATATTATAGTGTATAGTAGCGAATACCTGGATTATCTTATCAGGTTAGAATCGAGAAAGAAAATGTGTGCTCCGGCTATGTGTTTGTCCGAAAAAACCGCGCAGGAAGGGGTTAAACCGAGTCCGGGTTTTTATTATCGGGCGCCAGAACCGGCAAATAACGATCGGGAAATTACGGAACTGTCTTCTTTACTGGAAGGGCTTACTGTTCCGGCTGGAATGCAACAGGGGATAGCGCAGCAGGTTGCGTCTATAAACAGTTTCCCCAGCAATATATAAGAATAAACAGCAGGTCGGTCCGGAGATAAAAATATTCTTGACAAATATACCGAAATATGTTATCTTTTAACAGTAAATTAATAGTTTTGAAAACGCTTTCTTTATAGTTTCAAAAAGTATAAATTAAAGCCACGGAGCCTCAGGTCGAATCTCCATTCACCGCCTGAGAATTTCGTGGCTTTTTATTTAAGGAGAAAGAAGCGGATGGTAAAGAACTGGCAAAAAGTAGGTATGCTGTTAACAACGCAGTGCCTTATTATTTTGGGGGTAGTTTTTGCCAACCCTGTAATCCAAGGTTTCACGATCCCCAGCCAATTAGGCAGCGTCAAAGAGGTTTTTGAGGCTGAAAACTCCCACCTCGGCGCCCCGAAAACTATAATCCAGATCCAGGACGCGCATTGCAACTACGAAGCGCAGAAAAATCTGGCAGGCATCATCGATTACCTGGTCAAAGAAAAGAAACTGCGTTTAATAATGGTCGAGGGCGGATCCGGAGATGTCAGTCTTTCTTACCTGAGGGGTTATACCGATAAAAAAGCCCGGGAAGAAGTGGCGGAAAAATACCTGCGGATGGGGAAAATATCCGGAGAAGAATATCTTAATATTGTCTCCGACTATGACCTGGAACTTTATGGTATCGAGGACCAGGGGCTTTATGATGCCAACCTCAAGGCTTTTTTAGACCTGGAGGCTTACCGCAAAGACGGCTTGGCCGACCTGGAAAACATTTCCGCAGTAATAAAAACCCTCAAACCGCATATCTATAACGCAAAAATTCTTCGCTTTGAACAAACTAAAACCGATTACCAGAATAAGAATATATCCCTGACGGACTATTTGGATTTTCTTCAAGAAGCATTCTTGAAAAGTTATCCCAGTCTTAAGCATTATCCGCATATTCGGGCTTTCCTGGAGAGCAGCAGACTGGAGAAAGAATTGGATTTCAAACTTGCCGAAAACGAACGGAATATTTTTATAAAAGCTCTGGCCAAGATGCTGGATGAGAACGGGGTTAAAGAACTGATTGCCAGGACCCAGGATTTTAAGAACGGCAAGATTACCGCGCAGGATTACTATACCTACCTTAAAGATTCATCAAACAATAAAATCGATATAGCGCAGGATTATTCTCAGCTAAGCAACTATATTCTTTATATAAATACAGGAAAGGATATTGATACTGCTCAGCTTTTGAAAGAGATAGGGGAAATGGAAGAAAAGACCCTGGGAACGCTTTTTTTCAGCGATGAACAACGCAGGTTAAATCAAATCGACAAGCAAGTGAATACGCTCGCGGATTTCCTGAAATTAGACCTTACACCTGAAGAATACGCGGGTTTTGCCAGGAATAAGTCCGAATTTAGCACCTCATCCTGGATCGCTTTTTTGACCGATAGTTGCAATGATTACGGGATCGCTATGCAACCGGCAGCTTCTTCGGTCATAGACGATCATTTGGACCAGTTGGAGGAGTTTTATAGGGTGGGGATGGAACGCGAGAGCGCTTTTTTGAGGAACGTGGCCCAAAAAATGAATTCAACTGAGGATAATATCGCGGTATTGATCACCGGCGGGTTTCATACGCAGGGCGTAAGCAGACTGCTAAAGGATAACGGATATTCTTACGCTGTGGTCACCCCGGCTATAAGCAAGAAAAGCGGATCCGATATTTATTATTCTGTTTTAAGAGGGGACACCGAAGACGCTGAATATATCGAGGAAGATGAAGATTAAAAATGAGACAATCAGTAAAAAAGGGGGAAAAGATGTTCGCAAGAAACGGTAAAACAAGTGTGTTGGTAATGGTTTGTTTTGCAGTAATCGGGATATTCTTATTCGCCAGCATGGCTGCTGCCGGTATAGTCTCATCTTCGAATTTAAGGCCTAAGGCTGTCGGTAATAGCGACGAAGCTAAAGCCATTCAAAGCGACTTATTTATCAATAAAGACGGCGGTTCGCTGGTTACTGGAAAATTCATGGTCCTAAGCCGAGGCAAGGGGCTGGTTGATTATCTGGGTGAAAGAATGATCCAGCGTCTGGCTATTAATAATGGTACTGCCCACGGCAATAACTATGACGCTGACGGTAAACTTATTGAAACACAGATGAATTTGAAGATGACCGCGGCGATCGCCGAAGTTATTAAGGCGTATGGTATACAGATAGTCCAGCACGGCGTGACCGGAACGCCTATTAAAAATCTCCAGGCATTGCGTAATGTCGGGATCAGGGCCGCTCATGTCGGGACCAATTGGCAGAATATTATTTGGGAAACTTTAGTTGCCCAGGCGCAGGCGGGTAATTCGACCGCTAAGTCCATAGTAAACCGGATGATCGATGCGACTATCGCTAAGACTGCGGACGTGGAGAAGAAGTATAAAGTATCCGGCCGAAGCGCAGAAGCCAAGGATAGCGTTTATGTCCCGGGAAAAGACAAGAACCTGGACAAGCTGATCGGTAAAGAATTAAAGATGGTATTAGGTGTTTTCAACGACGAGTTGGTTGCTCTTCCTGATGACTTGATTGCCAAGATTGATGAGGCCACCGAAAAATCCGCTACCGAGCATATGCTGGGTTTCGGTTCTGACGGAACAGCCCAGATGGTAAAGGATGATTATGCGGTTCAGGGGTTGGTTTATCCTGAAGATTTCTCCTCGATCAAAGGATTATATGCCTTTAAGGCGCTCGAAGGAACGGATAAGACGATTATGTGTTGTAATATACGTTCGCCTCTAAGCATTAGGGGTATTATGCGCGCGGCCCAAAAAACAGGCAGCGTGGTTATTTTTCAGCAGGCAATGAGCGAATTCGATTATACCTGGAAAGGCGGCTATGCCCCGGAGAATGCGGCTAAGCTTGCCCGTAATATCAAAGAAGCTGCAAAAAAAGAAAATTTCCACGATTTCATGATTAAGGGCGATCATCTTACGGTTAAAGTTGATGATGCTTTCTTGAAGGATAAGGCGGCGCAGGATGCTGTTGCTGTGGTATTTGAGAAAATATTGGATGAACAGGATGTTTCCAAGCGGGAAGCATTGTTCAACGCTGCATCCAAAGACGAAGTTCTTTTAGCCAATGCCGGCGTAGCTAAAGCAATGAAAGCGGTAAATAAGGCTATGACCTTGATCAAAGAAGAAGTTGCTTCGGATTTCACTGTTTTTGCTTTAGACGCGTCATTTATGCCTACCAGGCTTAATGTCCTGGTCAGCGCTTACCTGGCGGGGTTTATTCCCCAGGATGCAGGTTTGGAAGCTGAAGTTGGCGAGATTGGCGGAAAAGAAAATTCCACGGTTGCCGACGCGTTGGAATTCATTACCGGTATCAGGTTCAAGGAAGAGGTTGTGGTCAGCCAGGGAGTGAAATATTCTCAGCTGGTCGGTCCGAGAAGGATCGGTGTTCTTACCGGCGGCGGACCTGCTTCCGGGCATAACGCGGTGATCGCGGCAATGGTCCGCGAAGCGGAGCAGCGGGGGATCGAGATCGTGGCTATCCCTGAAGGTTGGGCTGGTTTGACCAAGGATGAAGTAGCCGCGCAAGCCAAGGTTATAACTATTAAAGATGTGGAAAAGTGGGGGAAGAAAGGCGGCACAATGCTGGGGACCAGCCGCACCAATCCGTATAAGAAAGAAGGGGACGCCCAGAAGGTTTGGGATAATATCCAGAAGTTAAAGCTTGACGGTCTGGTAACTCTCGGCGGTGATGATACCAACGGGGTTACTTCCAAACTGCAAAAAGAACATCCGGATTACTTATTCATTGGTCTGCCTAAGACCATGGATAATGATATAGCGCTTCCGGAGAGTGACGCGCAGACCTATGGTTTTGACAGCTTTACCGTCAAGGCCTCTGAATCGTTCGAGGCTGGAAAGATTGACGCGCAATCTACCCATAGGATACTGATCGCTGAAGTTTTTGGAAGGGCGGCCGGATTCGTTTCTGCGCGTATCGGGGCCAATATAGGGGCTACCCGCACACTGATCCCTGAAGAATTGGTTGATCTTTCAAAGTTAGTCGAGGATCTGCGCAGCTATTATAAGAATAATAAATACGGGGTTGTTGTGGTTGCCGAAGGGGCAAGCGTCAATGTTGATGGTTTCAAACTGGATGAAAACGGGGAATTGACAGTTGTTAAGCCCGAAGACCCGGATGTAAAATTGTTGCTGGCCGCATTTAAGAGCGATCCTATGGCCAAAGCGGCTTTTATCAAGTCTATGAAAGCCGAGATGGATGATTTTGGCCACAAAAAACTGGAGAATGTCGGTCTTATTGTCGCAGCTGTGGTAAAAACCGCGTTAAAGGCGGATAAGATCGATATTAGCTTCGCCGGTAAAGCGGATTATCTTTTTCGCTCCGCCGATGTTTCCAAATTGGACGCTGAAATGACCACTATGCTGGGGAAGGCCGCTGTGGAGAAGATCGCGGATATCCAGAATGATCAGTTGCTTTACGCTTACAAGGGGCAGATTAAATCCATACCGTTTGCCCGGGAATTAGGCGGAAGGGTCCTGGATTACAAAGGCGCCCATAAAGATGAATATATGTTGGCCAACCTGGCGCTTATTGATGAAAAAACTGAAATAACGCTTTCGGATGCATCGGTTAATGAGGACTTGTTCCAGGCAGCGGTTAGAAACTTAAAAGGACTTAACCCGGGCGAATTAATGACTCTGAGTTTTTCGGAGATGAAGGTTTTGTTATGGAAGCTTAATAGCCTTGATCAAGAAACCGGGGACAATCAGGAAGTAGTTCAGTCTGTCAGAAGGATTCTGCATAGGATAGACGACAGGCAGATAGAACAGGTCAAGAAATTTGCCAATATCGGCGTGTTTGCCCGAGAAAATACTGCGTATAACCTGGAATCAGTGCTTAAGGATGACAATATCCTGGTTATCGCGGCTAACGCGCTTATTTTTCGCGCCGGAGCCTTTGCCGAATTCTATCATAATTGGGAGCCGGGAGTTAACCTCGCGGCGATCAAGTCTATGAAAGGCGGCAAAGAAGCTACTGCCGAGGAATTTGTCCGGCAGAACAGCCGTTATAACGGACCTTTTAGCCCGTATCAGTTAAAAGGTTTGCGCGTGCTTAAGGATGAACGCCGGGTGATTGATGGTGTCGCTGTTAATTTCATTTTCGTGCCCGCGGATAAGAATATCGGAAGGCCGGATATCAAGATACCATATTTCGGCCCGGAAACAACTAACCAGCAGGTGCTTGATACTATGAAGGCCTTAGGTTTAGAGTTGGATGTCATGGCCTATTACGGCCCGACCAGCGAAACGGTTCAGCCCAGGATATTCAAGGAGTTCATTGAGGCTGGATTGCCTGTTGTAGCAGCTTCTCCGGTCAACACCGACGCTGTAAAAAATATGCTCAAAGCTAAGTTTCAGCAGGAAGGTGTTGCGGATGATATGCTGGATGAAGCGGTGAGTAAGGCTTTTAAGGAAGGTTTGTATTCCGCTACCCGTAAAGAAATCGGCGCGGATGTCAAGATCGTGGATACTTTAAGCTGCACTTCCAATGCCATGATTTCGGTTATTAAAGCAATGTGGGATAAGTTCGGTATCGATCATGGTACCGGCCTGACTATTCATTCCCAGACTGATTCCAATGAGACTTTCCCGATGAAAAGCGGCAGGGCCAGGGATCCCCTGGATATCGCCCGCGGCGATTCCATCCGTGACAACATAATCCCTGCTTCAACCGGCGCAAAAAAGAACCTCTTTAAGATGATCCCGGAATTAAAAGGCAGGTTCGAGATCACCGCTGTTCGCACCGGTACTGTTTCGGCTTCGACCTGGGAGATGACCATGGACCTTAAGACTGAAGTGACCAGGGATGATGTCCTTGCGGCTTTAAAGGATTTCGCCCTGAATAAGACCGACGGGGTGGTGAAATTTCACGAAGGAGACCCGGACAGGAATCCCGGGCCTCTGGACGCCAACGCCGTGGTCGGCTGGAATAATGTTTCTATTATCGACAGTTTATTGATCAATGTTCTGGATAATAAGAAAACAGTGACTATTAAAGGTTTGTATGATAACCAATCAGCGGCGCCGAATCAAATGGTTTCTAAATGGTCGCCGTGGATGGTTGACGGTTTAAGGCTGCGCCAGATAGTCGGCGAAAAGAACAGCAAAAAGCTGAACAAAGCCGAAGCTGTAGCGTATGCCAAACTCAACGCCGGTTATGCCGGCCTGCTTAAAGCCGTAAGCGCGGTAAAAACCAGCGGAGCTCTGGTGGTCAGCGCTGACGTGGTCTTAAAGAACGCCGGGACGCTTTCATCGCTCAAAGCCTTGAAAGAATCAGGCGCTCTTATTGAGATCATTGTCCAGGCGAACAACAAGGCTGTCGCTGATAAAATGGTATCAATGGGCGTTGAACAATTCGCGAGCATTCAGTTCAAGCAGGTTAACGCGATAGTAGAAGAGTTGAATACCAAAGGTATAACTGATGAAAGAATAGTAGTGCTTAAGACCAAAGCTGAATCGAAAGAAGAAGTCAAGAATACCGTCAAGGTGGTCAATGTCGGCGAAGCTAAAGTCGCCGAATCTTCTGTTAATGCCATGTCGATAGCAGTGGCAAAGGCAGTAACCACCGTGTTGCAGGATAATACGGAGGTTGTTGATCAATATCAGCAGATGGCGAAGAATTACGCCGAAGCTAACGACGTCGAGCTAAGCAAACTGGAAGATCTGACCAGCCAGATCTCGGATATGCCGCTGGTTAAGGTGAGCGAAGAAGTGGTCAAGGCTCAGGTTACTTACGAAGAAACTGTAAACAAGATCTAACATTCTCAAGACCCGGTCTTGCATCCCAATGAGTCCTAATGGGTTGCAAGACCGGGTCTTGAACATGTCTTTATATGAATAAGATAAATCCGTTTCAATTTAAAAACCGCAACAGGCAGAAGTTGTAATTTAATTCAAATCATCAACCGGAGGGAAAAATGTTCGTAAGGTTATCCCAAAACAACCTGTTCAGGAAGATCGTCGGCATTCTTATTCTTTTACAATTTTCAGCCGGTTTTGCCGTGATTAGGGGTTATGCTGCTCCCGGAAATTTGCGGCCTGCCGCCGTCAAACAGGATGGTTCCCGGTCCGGGACTATCCAGAATTCGCTTGACGCGGCCAGCCTGGATAAGGTTATAAAAACCCCGGTCATTCATAAGGACGGCGGTATAACCGGCCAGGATGTTTTTAAGAATATCCTTGGCGAATACCGTGTTTCCTCCACGATAAACAATCTCGCTTTCGGGACGTTCGTCCAGGGGCAGATCGACCTTAGTTCGGTTCAGAACCGGGAAGCGCTGGTCAATAATTTCGGGGAGATTAAGAGCAAAGATCGTTTTTTTACCCTTGAATACGCGGGAATTCCGCTTGCCCTGGTCAAGAAGGCCGAAACCGGAGAAATTACCGTCAAGAAAGTAGTCGAAGACATTGCTTCGATCCCGCTCAACATCCTTTCCGACAATGCCGAAAAGCTCAAAACCGAAGGTGTTACTTCCTCGGATATCCTGGTCCGCGATTTTCTTATCCTTGAAAAAAGGTCGCGTATCGACATCACTCAGTGCATGACCGTAGAGTTTGGCGAGCTGCGCGACTACGTATACAATCTGGCTAAAAATGTCGGCCAGGAAAAGGCACTGGAGATGGCATCGGCGTTTGCGGGTAAGGCTACCGTTGACGAGGCTATGGCGGAAGTCGGCGAGAAAGCTAAGCAGTTAGGCCGCGACCAAGCGAAGGACACAGGTCTGGCGCTGGCCGGCGGTAAGGGTTTGAGCCTTTCGGTCATGAGCCGCGTGGTTGACGTGCCGCCTGGTTTGAACGTTACTACTACCGCGTATTTTAAGTTCGTCAAAGATAATAAACAGGTCTGGGAGAAGATCTTTAATGAGCTGCAGACCTTGGATACTATGGATGACCAGAAGCGCGACGTTGTCACTTCGGAGATCCGCGATGTCATTAAAAGCGCGCCGATACCCGAAGACATCAAGGCTGAGGTAACAGCAATGTACCACCAGCTAAGCGTTATCCGTTTTCTTGCCGGTAAACCTTCGCCCGCTCCGGTGGCTGTCCGCTCTTCCGGCACCAAAGAGGATATTCACGTTAAAACCTGGCTGCCGGTTTCCACCGGTTCCCAGGCCGGCCAGTCGGATACATTCCTTAATGTTAAGGGCGAACGGGATGTCCTGGATAAATTACGCGCCGATTGGGCGTCTTTATTTACCGATCGCGCGGTCAGCTACCGTGATGACGCCACCTTCTTGCAGTTCTCTGGAGCCATCGATTTTAACGGTAAGACTTCTCAGGATGTCTATTGGGGGATCGTGGCGAAGCTTCGGGAATACTCCAAGAAACTGGATAAGCCTGAATATAACGTGTACGCTGACTTAATGAGTAAAGTCACCAGCCCTAACCCTGGGTCGGTGAGCCTGATGAACGCCATGGAGGAGATCCTGAGACAGGAATCGAATCCGGAGATGTCCAATGCCCTTGCCGTTCTGAAGAAGAAAGCAGAGGAGGTTGTGCATCCCGAACAGATCGGTATCGACGTTGTGATCATGCAGATGGCTAAGAGTTATCTTGCCGGCGTGCTTTTTACCGTCAATCCGGCGACCAAGATGGCCGGTGTGGCCCAGTCGTTATACAAGTCATGGTATATGGGTGATGATTCGCTCGTGTACCGCGACGCGAAGACCGATATTATCCAGGGAACCAGGCCCATAGTGGTGAGCTTTGATGTGGCCTTCGGCTACGGCGAGAACGTAGTCGGCGGCAAGGTAAACCCGGACAAGTTCATTATGGGCACCTACGACGGCGAGAGCTGGTTTGTTATCGAGAAAAGCAAAGGCAATAAACTTATTCAGATGAAGGACGTGGAAGAAGTCATCGATCTCCTCAAAGACAAGATATCGGAAAAGGGCCAGCGGCAGCTCGCTATGACCGTGAAAGACGCGATCGCGTATGATGAGGTCGGCAAGCGGATCAACGGCATTATGGCGACCAAACTCTACGGTATCAAGTATCTTAAGGCGCTTGAGGGTAAAGAGGAAAGCGATAAAGACAAGAAGGCCCGCGTACAGGCTATCGCCAATGAGATTGCCGACATGGTCAAGAATAAGGTTTCCGAGGATGAAGTTGTCGCGTTCATCAAGGGTAACTTTGAGGTCGTTAACCGGAAGGGCTATAAAGGCATTCAGGAAATGGCGCTTTCGGGAGTGGTCAGGGAAGTGTTTGAGAAAGTCCAACAGGCCCAGGCTGAGACCGACCGGGGTATGTTTAAACTCTCAAAGCAGCTCGGCGATATGGGAAAGGCCGATACGCTTATCCATATGATCAAGGAGGTTTGGGAGAATAAGGAATTTACTCTTTCCGACCGCCAGGCGATTCTTGACAAACTGAACCTTACCAACCAGGAATTGCGTAATATGAGTTACCTTATCCGCGCGCTGGTGGATAATAGCTTTACTTCAAATTATGAGACTACTTTAACCCACCAGGATACCTTTACTATGACCGATGATCAGGCCCAGTATGTGGCGCGTATGGGTTGGGCGATCACCGAATATTATAAGGATGCCCGAGATATAGAGTATGCCATCGAGATAGATAAAACCGCTTCTTCCGACAAAGCGGTGAGGCTTTACGTTGTGGACGACCTGGGCAATGTCCAGGGAATGGACAATAATGGCAACCTGGTAACGGTGAAGTCCGAAAAGGATAAAGCGCGTATAAAAGAAGCGAAGCTGCGCCTGTATAACGTGCAGGCCCGTCCGTATACCGCGGAATACTTGAAGGTGGATGTAATGCGCGCCCGGACCGAAGCGGATGAAAAGTGGCTTGAGGAGAATTCTCCTAAAGCGATTGCCAGCGGGACTAAGGGAGAGAACGCGACGCAGGGTTATGTGCTGGTGTTCGATCCTAACAAAGACGTTGCCTGGCACGCGGACCAGATCCGTCGTTTGAAAGCCGGAGATTTTACTGCGGAGGAAAAAGCCCAGATCATGGCTATGGGGTTTAATCCCGAAGAGTATGGTTCAGGCAAAGAAAAGCAATTGTCGGTTATTCTTTATCTGCTTGAAGCTGACCCGAATCATGATCCGATCATGCGCCTGGTTGATTCGGTTGTTACTATCCGCGGCGGCGATACCTGCCACGCGGCTATCTTTTGCCGTGAACAAGGGATCCCTGCGGTCACCGGCGCGGGCAAGGTTATACTCAACGGCCAATTGCTTAAGACCGGTGACGCGGTTACCGTTGATGCTAATAACGGGAATATTTACGAAATGCCCGCTGATGCCGGAGCGCGCATTCCGATCAACTACGTGAAATTCAAGATTAAACCGTATGGCATCCCCGGCGACGACGACAATATGCCGTATCCGGGCATCGGCCAGATCATCGCCGCGGCAAGTGCCGCTCAGCAGAACTCGCCTATTATGCTTGCGGTTGACGCGGTCGGTAACTCGCTGACCCGCGCCGAGTTCAAAGGCGAAGAGATCGGTATCAACGTTTACGCCGGCTATGGCCATTATCTTTTACAGCAGATCAAGGCCGGAAAAATAAAGGAGCCAGTGAGGGTGCGTGTCCAGGAATTGATCCAGGGCAAGGTTCCCGGCGCAAAGAGGTTCGTGGACAATATTGAAAATGTTATGGCAGGCGCTTTTGCCAAGGATCCCGCCGCGCGTTCGGCATATCGCGACATTATGGGTAAGGATTTCAATAAGGCGGATAGCCTGCAATTGCTGGAGTTTTTCGATTTGAAGAGCGACATTGAGCTGTATGGATTGGATGCGCTTAAACTGGTAAAACAGCAGGTTGATATTCTTGATCTCGTTCCCCGGCTTCCGGAGAATATGTATCAGACGCTTGAATATCTTTATGGCGCCACTCAGCGCAGGCTCAACTATGATTATAATATTATCGCCGATCTTCAGAACCATCCGTGGATACTGAAAGAAGTCGATTCTAAACTCGCGGAAAAGGGTTACGCGACGTTCAAGGAATACATCACTAACGAATTCCTGTATTTTTACAATTTGATGGGTTTTACCATTGCGCCCGATCAGACCGCCAAGAACAGGGCTTACGATTTCGCCCAGGATAAGATCCGCGGCATGCCCGGTTCCGAGGTTTTTTCCTGGCCCGGAGTCAATCCGTTGGTCGGTTTGCGCGGTACGTCGTTGGAGATCGAGGCCTTTGACGAAGATTTCGGCGGCAATCAGCTGGTATTGGATTTTCTTTTTGATTCCGTGATCCAGGCGCACCAGAATACCGGTAACCAAGCCTGGTTTTATGTGTTTGTCCGTTCTTCCCGGGAGTTAGAGACCCTGGATAAGATCATTGAGCACAAGGCTAAGCAGACCGGGAAGCTTCCGAAAGAGATCGGGATCATGATCGAAGTTCCCAGTGCCGCTTTGGTGGCTGATGAGCTTGCTGTTAAGATGTCCGAGATGGAGAAAAAATATAAGAAGTATGGCGTTGAGCATACTTTCTTTTCCTTCGGCACTAACGACTATTCGCATCTTGCTGGTATGGGTGACCGTGAAGACCCGCGAATGAAACTCAAGATTATGGATCCCGCAGCGATCGAAGCGATCGGCGAGATGAAAGCAGCGGGGTATTATTATGATGATGCTGCTAAAGTGCTTCCGTTGATTGATGAAGGCGCTGATGTTATGCAGCAGCTTATGGAAACAGTGGTTGCTGCGGCTAATGGTTCAAGCGTGGCTACCTCGCTTTGCGGCGAGGCGATCACCGCCCTGGTTAACCGCGGGGATTATGAGACCGCAGGCAAGATAATGGCGCTTCTGGATTCTTTCGGCGTGAGCATGATGAAAGTCCGCCTCGCAGCTTCAATGACGCGCGTGGACACCATGGCGGCTACCAAAGGGATCACCATTCCGGAAGCCGGACGTTCGATCCTGTTCGATTTGTCTGCCGGCGAGGTGAAACAGAAAAAGGGCGTCATCAAGGGCGAGATAATATTCGTTGATAATGCCGATGATCTCGTCCCGAACGTCCTTAAAGGCCTTCAGGGTCCGGAGCTGACGAAAAAGAAAGAGATGTTCAAGCTCCAGAGCCTGGAAAACGCCCGTTCGACTATGCGTACCTTCAATAAGATCGTAATTATCACTAAAAACCTCGTTGCTCAGCAGGAGCCTGAGTTGGTCGCGGAGATGGGCAAAGCCGCATTCAGCAAGTTTGTCAATGACGGCCTGCTTAAAGATATCGGTAATGGGCAGTATGTCTGGACGAATCTGGGTGTAAAGACGGAGAAGTTCAACCAGGAATTGACAATTCAAGGTTTCTCTGAAAAAGAACGTAAAGCTATTGAAGGTTTGTGGCAGAAGGCCTGGGATAACAGCATTGAAGGGCTTGAGCGCCGCGGAATTGATTGGGATGATCTACAATATGCCAAGGCTATAATCGTTGATGCGGACGTTAACCTTGATGGCTGGGATGTGTTCCGCAAGGACAAGAGTATTATTCCGACCCGTATCAAGGCTACGGTCAAAGGTATAAGCTCCCGCCGTGCGGAGTTAGAAGGGCAATTGGCAACTATAGATTACGCCGCTAAGAAGGTCTACAAGGATTTTCTCAGCGTGGAAAAGATCGCTGCCGTCCTGCGCAGTCTTCCTATCCCAGCGGAAAAGCCTATGATAACTACGCAATCGGCTGTCGCGGAGAACGCCAACAGTGTATACCAGAAGATCGGGTATCATCCTAAGCTCCTTCTTGCCTATGAGCGGAATGCTGTGAATGAACTTGGAAAGATATTCGAGGAATATGTAGGCAAGCTGGTTGAAGAAGTTGAAAAAGTTACTCAGGAGACCGACGTTCAGAAACGCGTATGGCTTTTACAGAAACTGCAGAATAAAGTTGGCGGGCTTGCGGAACCGATGATCAAATCGTTTATGAGCGATGTGCTTTCCGAGGCCATGCGCACAGGTGCGGTAACGCTGCCGGATAACTGGAACAAGAAGCTTTGGGAGGCCTATCGCAGCGACCTGGAAAGCGAGATCAGTAAGATCCTTAACGGAAAGACGGTTGAGCAGTATTTTATCGCGCAGTTCAGCGAACAGATGAAGGAAGTGCTCTCCGCCAACAAAGGGGCATTGGTTGTCCATCTTTTGGGAAGCCTCAACTGTGTTGATTTCTTTAATATGAAAGGCGGTTTCCTGGTTGAACAGGTCAATCCCAACCCTGATTACGGCATTCTTGGAGCGGCGCGCGCAATAGGGGATATGTGGGAGATAAACCGCATGGAATTGTCCGCTTTTAAGGCGGTATGGGATAATCTGCCGGTTGACCAGCGCGGTAATTTTGGCCTGCAGATCACCAATCTCAAAGGCACCCAGTCCGGCGCGGTGGTGATCGGCTGGCGTAATATTCTGAAACAAACCGGTATTATCCCGGGGCAAGACGGTTTGCAGGTTGGCGTCAATATCGTCACTCCGGCGGATAGCATCGCTGCGGATAAGTATTTTGAGTACTTTAATACGCTCGGAAGCGGGTTAAGTTTTATCTCATATGATGCGTTGAAGCTTGGCGCTGCCTGGGCCGGCGTGGATATTTTTTGGAAGGAATGGAGGAGGCTGGCTAAGGAAGATGAGTTGTTGAGGTTCGGCGTCATGACCGGCTGGATGGCGGAAGCCAAGGCTCTGAGGTTCGGCGGCAAAGTCCTTTCCTTTGATATTTCTGACGAAGCCAAACAGACTGACGGCGGCGCTGAGGTTGTGCCTTACCGGGTAGTGGTGGAGAATCTCTTCCGGGGGATCATTAAGAAATATGATGCTTTGGATAACGGCCAAGCTCTTTCTCTCGAAAAAGAAGAGTTGGAGGCAATACTCTGGATCTTGAATTCTTCTCCTTTTGAGAATATGTCAAGCCCGTTTGCCGCGATCAAGAGTATGAAGAATATCAGGAATGTGATCGAAAGGCTCAGCGATGACCAAAAGAAGGCCCTAAGTGTACTTTCACAGGGCTTGGTTTTTGTCAATCACGGGCTGGATAAAAAGGTGGCGGCATTGCTCGTAGACAAGAAGTTGCTCGACACCGCATATGAATCCGACACGGCGGTATATAAAGGGTTGAACAGCGGTTTTGACAGCTTCGCCAATGCCTTGAAAGAGGTTAAGAATGCCGAGGGCGCTTTAGTGGTTAGCGCAAATGCTGTGTTGAATAACGCCGGAACGCTGAGAGTCCTGAGAGAAATAAAAGAAACCGGGCTGACCTTGGAAATAATCGTCCGGGCTGATACGGAAGATCAGGTGAATAAGCTGATTGCCCTTCGGGCAGACGAAGTCGCGACTATCCAGGCCAAGCGGCTGTCAGTTGTGCTCAGCGGCTTGAAGAACGCGGGTATAACCGATGGCAAGATAGTGGTGATTAAAGGCAAAGAAGAAGTAAAAGACGCGGTAGAAGCCGGCGTAAAGGTCGTAGAGATCTCCATGCCTAAAACAGAGGAGTCCAGTATCAACTCCATGGCCTTAGTTGCGGCAAAAGCGGTAATCATAGTGTTAAATGGTGAAGAAACGGTTGCCGCGCAATACCGGGAAATGGCGGTAAAATACGCCGCAGATAACAGCGTAACCTCTGAAGAATTGGATGATCTGCAGGACCTGACCAGCCAGATCTCGGAGATACCCATGGCCAAGGTCAGCGAAGAAGTCGCTAAGGCGCAGGCCACTTATGAGGAGACTATAAGCAAGATATAATATATTGAGGCCGGGTCTTGTAACCGATTCAAACGCAAGGGAATACAAGACCGGGTCTTGATAATTAGAGGAGGGAAAAGATGTCCAGGCCGTCTAAAAACAATAGTATCTCTAAAATAATTTCCGGCGTTGTGATCGCGCAATTTATCATGAGCAGTATAGCCCTGCGCGGTTATGCCGGCACAGACAATTTAAGGCCGGCTCCGGTCAAAGATTCCGACCGGATAAGCGTTCTGGCCGATGAATTGCAGAAAGACGGCGGCAAACTGGCTGAATGGATCCATATCTTAGCGGAAAATACAATTGTGGGCGATGCCGCTAAAGGTTCGAACGTCGGCATGGTCATACGGCTGGGAAAGCTTGTTGAAGAGAATATATCCGGGTCCATATTAGGGCATTCGGCAAACCGGAAGGCGTATATAAAGGAAGTGGGCGCTCAAATCGCTGAAGGGCTGCGTTTGACCGGAATGGAAGAAAAGGCGATCGCGGCTGCCAGCCGCAAGATAGCTTTTTCCAGATACGATAACATCATGAATCACCGGATCCAGGCGATGTTTCAAGCAGGGATCAGGGAGATCTGCCTTTGCGTAGGCAGTGATAAGGATAAGCTCACCGTTGAGGAAGAGATATCGGATGTGCTTGCGCAGTTGCAGGTGTCTTTTGCCGATGTCTCTTTGGAACAAATAAAAAAGATAATTTTCCACGTGGCTTGGGAGCCTGCGGCGAATATCGGCACCGGTACTGCTGTCGGTCCGGAAAAGATCAAGCTGGTCCATCAGGCTATCTATGAATTCTTTGCCGAGAAGTATAATACACCCTCCGGGTATATCGGCGATGTTTGGGGGAAGTCATTGAAAATACTTTACGGCGCAAGCGTTGACGGAAAGAACGTCGACGGCATAATGGCGGTGAAAGAGGATAAAGGCATGGCTTTGGTGCACGGCGTGTTATTCGCTTCTTCGGGTAAAAAGGCCGATGGCTTCCTGGCTGTGGCCGAGGGGGTTAGCCGCGCCGCGGAAAGGGATAACGCCCAGTATGTCTGTTTTGTCAACCTTAAGGAATTCGCCAGGGCTGAGAAAGATGAGGCTTTGACTTTTGTCGTCGAGATCGTCCGGGCCATTGCTTTAGGACGGATCGATCCCCGGCATACCATTCTGGCGATCGCTGACCAGGATGTACATCTAAAGGAGTGGCAGGACGCGATCGTCGGCAGAAGCGTTTCGATGTCGGACGGCGGATACGCGTATGTTGAAGGAACGAACTTTAAGGACAAGAATGTGCTTTTTCGCCCGGATTATAACACTCCGGCTTCGGTAAAGACCGATGATCAGGGTAATGTTTTGTCGATCAAAATATCCGACGCAAGCAGGATCGTTGATTCCTTCCCGGCTTTGACCAAGATCCTGAAAGATAAGCCAAAACATGTGGTTGTCGTTGTCCATTTCGAACCTAAGGTGTTGAATCCCGCGACCGGTAAGAAAGACAAGAAAAATCTGTCTACTAAAGTCACAGCGGACAAACTTAAAGAATTGCTGCCGGCGGAATATAAAGATAAGGTAATATTCCTGGCTGATTCAGTCAATGACAATGGGATTGCCGCCGAAGCAATGCGGGCTATAGAAAGTTATACTGATTCCGAGATCATCGTATTGGAAAATATCCGTTTTGCCAAAGGCGAAAAGAAAGGTGCCCCCGAGCTTAATGATCCTAAAGGTGTAGCTTTACGCAAACAGCTTTCAGGATTAGCGGACGAATATGTGGTGGATGCCTTGGGTAATATTCATCGCGCCCACGCATCAATGCTGCCTTTGCCCGGGGTGCATAAAGTCATGGGCAGTCTTGTGGAAAAAGAGATTAAAGTGTTCAACCGGATACTTAACCCGGCGCATCCTTATGCCGGGGTTAACGGCGGTAATAAGGTTGAAGATAAAGTGGATACCATGGATGTGTCTTTGTCGACGATGCAGGAAGGCGACGCGATCATCATCGGCGGGGCTATGGCCTACACTTTTTTAAAGGCGCAGGATCCAACATTGAAATTGGGCAAATCACTTGTTCAGGCGGATAAAGTTGATCTGGCTAAGACTATACTTGAGAAGGCCGCCCGGAAGAAGGTGCGGATAATCCTTCCAGTGGACCATCGCATCTCGGATAAACTCGCTCCCGGAGCAGCAGAATTGGTTACTGAGGGGCTGGAAGTGCCGGATGGGTACATGGCGGTAGATATCGGACCCAAGACTGAAAAAATAGTCGCCGAGGTCTTAAGTAATGCCCAGACCGCTTTTTGGAACGGCCCAATGGGCGCGTTCGAGGATGAGGCTGGTGGTTTTAATAAGGGGACTTATACGGTTGCCAGGGAACTGCAGAAAATGGGCAGGTCCGGACGCCTGGCCGGTATCGGCGGCGGGGAGACACGTATGGCAGCAATTAAGGCCGGGGTTACCGATGCTGACGGCGTGTTCATGTCCAGCGGCGGCGGTTCCACGCAGGAATATTTCGCCAAGAAAGGCAATCTCCCGGTGATCAAGAATCTGGAGAATGACGAAACCGCCCAGAAAAATCTCGTCCTCGCGGGGAAATTGGGGGTAGAACCCGCGGATCTGGCGCGTTTTGAAGCGGCAGACAGCAGTATTTATAATGCCTTGGGAGATAAACTTTTCAACGGCTATATATCTCAGGTCAGAAGGTTGCTTCCCAGGTTTTCGACAGGCCAGAAATTAAACGGCGCTCTGTCCAAAGCAGAGGTCTCTGCGGAGGTGATTAAAGATTCGCGCGGAAACAATACTGTCCGGGCAACTTTAAAGATCGGGGATATTGTTACTGTCGGCGAAGTCCCTGCAGGCGCTTCCAAAGGGGCAGCTGAGGCTTTTGCTTTTCCGCCGAAGGAAATAGATAGGGCGATCGCCAACGTGGCGAAGATCCAGGAGATACTTAAGAACAGCGGCCTGGATATAAGCAAACACAGCGATCTGCGCAAGACGGAACAATTGATCATTGCCGCGGCCGGTGAAAACTTCGCGACACTGGGCGCGAACGCCACAGTCCCTATTTCCTGGGCCTTGTGGAGGATGGCGGCAGCGTTGAATAATATGGAACTCTGGGAATACATCCGGATCAATGAGCCGGGAGTTGTCGGTAATGATCCGGTTTATTTCTATATGAACATATATAACGGCGGGCTGCACGCTTCCGGAGGCGACGCTTCGGTATTGGGTACAGTTTGGACCGAATTCCAGGAGATGCTGATCGTGCCCGTGGGCGCTAAAACTCACGCCGAAGGCGTGGCTATGGGAGATAAGATCGACCAGGAATTGAAGAAAATACTGAAAGGTAAATTCGCGGAAGCGGATATAATGCGTAAAGATGAAGCTGGTTTCGCGGTCAAAGGCCTGGGAAAAAGCGAAGACGCGATCGCTTATGTGGTACAGGCGATCAGGAACGCCGGCTATGAGCCCGGTAAAGACGTAAAGCTGGCTTTGGATGTCGCCGCGACCTCTTTCTACGACGAGAAAGAGAATATATACAAGTTCCAGGGCCAGAAATTGACCTCAGCCGAGATGGTCGATTTTTACGTCAAACTGGTAAAGCAATATGACGGCCTGTTCCTTTCTATAGAAGACGGCCTGGCTGAAGAAGATTGGCAGGGATGGGTAGAGCTAACCGCGGCTATGAAAGAAAAAGGCGTCCTGACTATAGGCGATGATCTGTACGTTACCCAGCACGGCCGGTTGAACAAAGGGCTGGCGATGAACGCGGCTACAGCGATCCTGATCAAGGTTAATCAAAATGGGACCCTGGGCGGAACTATCGATGTTATGAAGACCGCCAAGGCCAATGGCATTAAAGCTGTGGTATCGCACCGTTCCGGAGAAACTCTGGATGCCGGGATCGCGGATCTGGCTTACGCAACCCGGGCGTTCGGGCTTAAAACCGGGGATCCTCAACCTTTGGTTGATTTCCAGAATCCGAACGAACTGGTGCGCCGGGCTAAGTATGACAGGATGATCGAGATCCAGAAACAAGAAAACATCCAAAATGACCCGGCATTATCCAGGCCTAAAGCGCTGTTGATCAATGCGGATTTTTTCAAATCCGGCGCGGTTAAGAACGCTGTGGCGGAAATAGCGAGATTAAACGGGAATATCAATGTGGTGATCTACGGAGATAATGCCGAAAAGCTAAAGACGCTGGTAGGAAATCCCGATATTATCGCGGTGCGGAGTTTGACTGCAGCTGTCTCTGAAATAGCTAACCGCGGGGTAAAATCTTCTCAGGATGCCGTTATTTTGACGCCTATGCCGTATAGCTCGGAAACGTTTATTGTTCAAATCCGCAGCGGAGAAATAAGCACGCTGGCTTTGGCCAAGGCGGTAAAGCAGTTATTCAAGAACGACCGGATCACCGCGGCTATGGATGAATTCTATAAATCGCTGGTTGATAACAAAGTGGTTTCCGAGCAGGACTACATAAATACAAGGGAAAAAATCCTAACGGATCTGATCGACGGTGTTTACAACCTGGGTGAGATTAAGTTGACAAAACAGGTATCTGATGTTATAGAAAAGGAGCGGCTGGTAACCGAAGAGTTCGTGGGTAAAGTGTAATTACCGCAGCTGATATAAAATGTTCTTTTAGAGGCCTCTGGAGAATTCCTATAAAGGATTATATCAGAGGCCTCTGATCTTTTGGGGCCCGAATGAAATGTTAAGGCGCATCAGGACAATTAAAAAAAAGGTTAAAATCATATTCTGCGCGGCAGCCGCGGTTTGTGCGGTTGTGTGTTTTTTACCGGTAACCTGCCAGGCGGGTATGGCGGGTAGTGAACAGATAAGCGCGCTAAGCTTAAAAGGCATCCAATGGGAGAGCCTGCCGGGCGGGGGGACGCGCTTAAAGATCTTTGCTGACGGCTTAAAGGCCGGAAGGTTTGAGCCATTGATCGATCCGGAAGAGTCCGGGCGCAGGTTAATGGATTTTTTTATCCTGGGTTTGAATGTCCGGGAAGACAAATTCTGGGCCAATCTTACTCCCGGCGATCCGGATAATATCATTGACCCGGATTTGGCCGGGACGCCCTTAGGCGAGGTTATGCTCAGGGCGGACCTGAGATTGAAAAAAGATTTCTGTGAATTGACCAACCCGCAGTTTTCCCAGCCCGGCAAAAAATACTGGGCAGCCTTATCGGAAAAAGCGGCGGAACTGGGCATTAAGAAAATACCCGCGATGAACCGCGTGTGGATAGTCCCGGAAGAGGCTGCGGTTTATGAGGCCGGAAACGGGGCTTATATAACCGAAAGCCGGCTTAAGGTCTGCCTGAAAATAAATTATTCAGCCGGTCTTCTTAAGGACGGCGGCGGTAAGGCGTACGGCGAACTTTCGGAGTATGCCGGAGAATTGGTAAGGGATATTATTTTGCCTGAATTGGATAAAAGGGTTAATGAGGATTTCCTCTATGCTGACCTGAGGCAGGTAAATAGGGCATTGATACTGGCCAGATGGTATAATAACAAATTCGGCGATGGCGGGGGATTTAATTTAAAAAATACCCTGACAGCATCGAGCCGGCCTGAGATAAACGCGGGCTTGCTAAAGAAACAGATATATGATGATTACATGGATTCTTTGAGCAATGGCGAATATGTGGTCGTCGGGCCGTCAGGCTGGTCCAGCGCATTGGATTATTTAAGGCCTAAGAAACGTTATATCAGCGGAGGTGTTGATTTGCGCAAAAGTCCGGCAAGGCGCAGCCCGGCGCCTGCGGCAGCCTGGCAAGGCCGGGATCCGCAGTTTACATTTTTAGTGGAAATATCCGCGCAGGCAGTTATGTCCGCGGGAGATAAAAATAATGCGATAAATGATTTTTCCGTCATAGGAAATATCGGGGATAATAATGTAGAAGGGCTAATCCGGGATTTGCCGGGAATATCGCCTTCGCGTAATAACCGGGATGCGGAAACCGATATAAATAAAGGCGTTATAAGCGATATGGTATTATATAGTTTATAAAATATCTTTACAGCAGCGCGGTTTTTGTTATAATAAAAGCGAACGATAATAAGCCACGGCTATATCTTTTTATCTTTAAAAAAGGTTTTAAAAGTGAGAAGATATGGCCTTGTTTTTTACTATAAATGGACATAAAAGAACGCAGGCAGGCAATAAGGTGGCAAATAAACAGCCCCGGGCAAATTGTTCTGGAGGACTGCCGGGCGTTAGTTAATTGCACTATACTTGATATAAGTTACCGGGGGGTCCAGGTATTGCTGGATAAACCTCTGGAGAATACCAAGTTATTCAAGATCAGCGTCGTACTTTCCGAGGAGTGCTACCTGGACAGCATCGACCTGCGCAGCGTCTGGCACAGGAAGGTTCCGGAAGGCGAGCTTTACGGCTTGTATTTTAACCGCATAAAAGACATAGATAAAGAGAAGATCTACAAATTTGTCTTTAAGCACGCACCAAGGCAAATACATCAACAGTGGTGGCAGGAATCTGACAAGGGGGGGGGTGAATCAATGGAAGATATGGGGACCAACGACAAGAGAGTCTTTGCGCGGTTTCCGGTGCAGATGGCTTTGAAATTCATTGATCTATTATCCAACAGGGAAGGCCAGGCGCATGCTTATGATATCAGCGCCAAGGGTTTGGGATTTATGGCGACCGAGGAATTAAAACCGCTTACACCGTTGGAGATGTGGCTACAGGTCCCGGATAAAGGGGAGCCGCTTTATACCAGAGGTGAAGTAGTCTGGTCAGAGATGGTCGAACCTAATAAATACAAGGCCGGGATCAATCTGGAAAGAGCGGACCTGATGGGTGTTTCCCGGGTTTTAAGGACCCTCAATACGATATAGTCTTGAGCTCAAGATCCCCACAGTAATAAAAGCCTTGACCAGGCAATTAACCTGTGTTAAATTCGAATATTGTCTTCATTAGCCATTTCTGTAATATTCTGTTATCTCGTTCATATTTAGGAGGGGAATAATGTTCAGAAACAGGGTCAGCTTCAAATCGTGGTCGGTTTTTTTAATGATTATCTTGGGTTTTTCCTGCCTTAGCGGATGCGCGGGCGAGAGCGGACAATCCGGTAAGTCTTTATTGATCTGGCATTGGATGACCGACAGGCAGCAGGCCTTTGACGAGTTGGCCAAAAGATACGAGGCTGCTTACGGAGTGAAAGTTAATTTTGATCTCTATGCGCCTTCGGACGCGTATTCCCAGAAAGTTCGGGCAGCTGCCCAAGGGGTTAATCTCCCTGATGTGTTCGGTATTTTAGCCGAAAAACGCGACTTTGCCGCGTTTGTCGAGGCCGGCCATATCCTTGACCTCACCTATTATATGGACGAGAACGCCGGCCAATGGCGCAATGTCTTCTTTGCCAAAGCCCTTCAGATAAATGAATTCCCCGCAGGCAACATTTATAAAGTAGCTCCGGGTATTTACGGCGTTCCCATAGATACTATGACCATACAGCTGGTTTATAACAAAGATCTGTTCAGGAAGATGGGGCTTGATCCGGCAAAACCGCCGGTCACCTTCAGTGAATTCATCGGGATAGCCAAGAAAATAAAAGAAAATAACCTGCAGGGCCTGGTTTCAGGATGGGGTGAATACTGGCTGATTGATTGTTTCGCCAATAATTACGCCTTCAACCTTATGGGCCAGGACAAGGTCCTGGCTACCATAAAGGGGCAGGTCCCTTATACCGATCCCGACTGGATTAAGGTTTTGGCCTTGTTCAAAGACATGCGCGATTCCGGCCTGTTGTATAGCGGAGCGATCGCTATGGTCAATAAGGACGCTGAGCAGGCTTTTGCCAATGAAAAAGCGGTTTTTGCTTTTAACGGCTCTTGGTGCGTGAATGTCTATAAGGAAATGAATCCTAAATTGAATTACGGGGTAATGCTTCCGCCTAAAATATCTGATAAATACCCGGTGAGCATCTGGGGAGGGGCAGGTTCTTCTTTTATGGTCAACGCCCGTTCGGCGAAAAAGGACGAGGCGGTAAAGTTCCTGAAATGGCTCACTGCCAAAGAACAGCAGGTTTATTTGTCGGAAGCGACTAATAATCTGCCGGCTAATAAAGAAAGCCTGAATACTATACCCAAGATCCTTTCCGCGTTCGCCAAGAACATAGATTACACCACCCATCCCAATATCTGGGGCGTGTCGGAGTTTCCTCTGGTGGTTGAGGCCCTGGATAAAGGGATACAGTCTATAATAATCGGGGAAAAGACCCCGGAACAAGTGGCCCAGGAAGTCCAAAGGACCAAGGAAAAAGAAATAGCGAAGAAGCGTTAAGGTTTAGCCAATGAAAGTCAAAGCTACTTTAGAAAACTATCTTTTTGTCCTGCCGGCTGTGGCGATATTCAGCGTTTTCTATGTCATCCCGTTCATTTGGGTATTTCAGCTGGGGATGTATGAATGGAACGGGATATCCGTAAGCAGGGTGTTCGTCGGCTTAAGCAATTTCAAGGAAATACTTTTTGGCGATCCCGTATGGTGGCAGGCAATGCGCCAGGTCGGCTACATAACCCTGTTTGCCCTTACCTTCCAGAATGCCCTGGCTTTTATGCTGGCAATGGCCTGCGACCGCGAGATAAGGCTTAAGAATTTTTACCGGGTCCTGTTTTTCATCCCGCCGGTATTATCCGAGGTAGTTGTCGGCCTGGTCTGGAAATACATAATCCTGAACAGCGACGGCCTGGTGAACCACGGCATCGCCACTGTCGGCCTGACTAATTTCTTTAATTCCTGGTTATCCCTGCCTAATCAACCTTTTACCGGCAATTGGACATCGCATACCAATACCGCGTTGACCTGCGTGGCCATTGTGCATTCCTGGAAAGGTTTCGGCTGGGGGTTTTTGATCTTCCTGGCCGGTTTGCAGGGCATCCCGCGCGAGCTTTACGAGGCGGCCAAGGTGGACGGCGCCAATTCCTGGGATTGTTTCCGCAAGATAACCCTGCCTTTGATGGTCCCGGTGATCGTATTGGTGGCCATACTGACTATCCTGGGCACTATGCAATCTTTTGTCCTGATAATTTCCCTTATCGGCGGCGAACTTGCCGGCCACACTACCGTGCCGGTTTTAAGAATACTGGCTTCAATGCGCGGATCTTCGCGGTTCGGTTATGCCTGCGCGCAGGGCATAAGTTTCGGGGTAATATTGGTAATGATATCTTTTATCCAGTATAAGTTCTCCCAAAAGTTCAAACAGGCTTAAAAAAATGAGATCGATCGCTTATTACAAAACAAAAAAGATATTCACCAACGTAATAATCCACATATTCCTTCTGTCGGTGGCCGTCTCCTGCGTATTCCCTTTGTTATGGATGGCGTCTTCGAGCCTTAAGACCCAGGAGACCATATTCAAGGATATGTCCATTGTCCCCAAGGAATTCCATTTTGAGAACTACGTTGTTGCCTGGAAAGAAGGCGGGTTCGGAAGGTATTTCCTGAACAGCATATTTTATACCACTTCCGTGGTCGTCGGCATCATTATCATTTCGTCCCTTGCCGCTTACGCCTTTTCCCGTTTCAGTTTTCCCGGGAAGAATTTTTTGTTTTACGTGTTTATGGCCGCGATGATGATCCCTATCCCGGGCAGCTTCGTGCCTTTATACGTCCTTTTGAATAAACTGCACCTGCGCAATACCGCGGTAGGTTATATATTGTGCATGATTAATGTTGGGCTATCCACCAGCATTTTTCTTTTAAAGACATTCTTCGACAAACTGCCGCATGAATTGGAAGACGCGGCCCGGATCGACGGATGCTCTAAATTCGGGATCTGGTGGCATGTGGCCCTGCCGTTGGCCAAACCGGTAATGGCCGTGGTTGTTGTTTTTAACGCGCTGAACGTCTGGAATGAATATGTCCTGGCGTTGATCATTTTTGACAGTAAAGGACTGATGCCTTTGCAGGTGGCTTTGACCACCTTCCAGGGGGAATTCATCACCCGCTATCCGCTGTTGATGGCCGGGCTTACAATAACGGCTTTGCCGATAATATTGGTCTATCTTTTAATGCAGAAATATATAGTCAAAGGCGTAACCCAGGGGGCTCTGGTAGGATGACCTTAAGATTAAACAACCTGATTTGCTTGTCCGTTTGTGTTTTATCAGCGGTTTTTTATCCCGGCGCGGGCTTTGCTCAGAATAACCCTGAAGCTGCGGATGCCCGGATGTCTTCTGCGGATTTGATCAATAAATCCTGGGAGTCGCACGGCGCCAGGGATATAGAGGCTACATTCAAATATACGCAGGAATGCATTGATTATTATAAAGAAGACGCGGATAAACAACAAGCGGCCTTGAGAGCTTTACCTAAGGGCAAGGATGAGATAGATAATGTCCAGGCCTTGAATGACGTGGCTACCGCGTATTTTATCCAGGCCGAATCTTATATGCGCCAGGAAAAACCGGATGAGGCCAAAAAGATATTTCAGTTGATCATCGATAAATATTATTACGCCCAGGCCTGGGATCAGCGCGGCTGGTATTGGCAGATATCCGAGGCGTCCAAGCAGAGCATCCAGAAGATGGAAAAGGGGACTATAGAACTTGAAAAGAAAGTAAAGGTCAGCCAGCTTCCCACCAAAATAGACTTGTATGACCCGGGCAAAGAGGATTTCGTCAATTACGAGGAATACGGGGAGTTCGTCAATCTCGGCAAAGAAGATTATAAATACGTTATCACCGACCAGGAAGGCTTAAGCCTGGCTGTAGGGGAAGGGATCTTTCCCAATACCTCTTCCGTCAGATGGGACCCGAAGTTCAAGAAAGCGCTCAAAGATAAGAGGCTGTACGGTAATCATTGGGATTTCGTGCATTCCCCCGATCTTGAGGCGGCGTTTTTTAAATGGGCTACCGGCTCTGAGCCTGCCGGTGTAAGGCTTTTTTATACCGGGCTTATACTGGAAAAATCCGGCTTGATCAAGCACGCGCTAAAATGCTATTATGCCATATTGGTGCATTACCCCGGGAGTTACGGGTGGACGTATTTCAAGACCCCCTGGTATATAGGATACGCGGCGATATCCAAGATAAATTTCCTGCTGAGCAAAAACCCGCAGTTAGGCTATAAGCTGGTTGACGCGGATATAAAGATCAAGAACGGATTTGATAATAATGTGGCAAACGATATTGTGAGCGCAAACCCGGGGAGGTTCGTTAAGGTCACCCTGATGGATAAATTCAAGCCTAAACAATCCAAGGAGCTGTTAAGCATAAGGCGGCGCCTGGGTAAAGGCAAGGTCCATCTGCTCCAGTATGAGACAGGCGATTGGGAATTAATAGTCGACGGAAAACCGTATGTGATCAAGGGCATAACTTATGCCCCTACCAAGGTCGGCCAATCCCCCGATGACGGGACATTAGGCAATTGGATGGAAGAGGATTTTAACAACAACGGAAAAATCGACGGGCCGTACGATTCTTTCGTGGATAAGAACAGGAATAACCTCCAGGACGGCGATGAGCCGGTTGTCGGGGATTTTCATCTGTTAAAGGATATGGGGGTAAATACCATACGGCTTTATCACCATCCCAGCCCGGTGAATAAAGAGCTGCTGCGGGACCTGTATAATAAATACGGCATCAGGGTTATCCTGGGCGATTTTTTGGGTAAATATACCATAGGTTCAGGCGCGAAATGGAATCCGGGCACGGACTATAATAATGAAGAGCACCGCAAGAATATGATGGACTCGGTGCTGGGCATGGTCAGGGAATTCAAGGATGAGCCTTTTGTATTGTTCTGGCTTTTGGGTAATGAGAATGTGTACGGTTACGCCTGCAACGCCGATAAGGACCCGGATGCGTTCTTTAAATTTGCCAACGACGTAGCCCGCCAGATCAAGGCTATTGACCCCGAGCATCCCGTGGCTATCTGCAGCGGGGACGTGTTATACCTTGATAAATTCGGCCAGCACGCTCCGGATATCGACATCTTCGGGGCTAATGCCTATCGCGGAGAATATGGTTTCGGGTTTTTCTGGCGGCAGGTTAAGCAGGAAGCGGATAAAGCAGCTTTTATCACCGAATTCGGCTGTTCCGCGTATTCCGAAGGAAAAAATGAGGAAGAGTCCGAATTGCTGCAGGCGGAATATCATAACGGCAACTGGGATGACATTAAAAATAATATGGCTTTTTCCGAGGGCGCGGGAAACGCTTTGGGCGCTGTTGTCTTTGAATGGATGGATGAATGGTGGAAGGGCTATGAACCGGCCATACATGACACTAAAGGGCTGTGGATGGGGCCTTTCCCGGATGGCTATATGCATGAGGAATGGCTGGGGATGACCGGTCAGGGCGACGGCAAACTTAGCCCGTTCCTGCGTCAGCTGCGCAAGGCTTATTTCATGTATAAAAAGGAATGGAAAGAATGATGGTCTCGCGCTGAGACCTTTAGATATATGGGAGAAGAAAGGGGGTGTTTCAGGCAAATACGCTAACCTGCTTTCCGGCAAGACTTAAAAATAAGCGGAACAAAATATAATATAACAAAGGAGGAGTAAAGATGAAAAGAATTGTCATGATGGCGCTGGCTTTAGCGTTTATCCTTCCTATGGCGTACGCCCAGGAGAAGGACACCGCAGCCGCAGAGGTAAAGGAGTTTTGGGTGTATAAGGACAGGGGAGCCAGGGATAATCATTATGTCCCTTCGGGCTGGATGGGCGATTACGGCGACGTGAAACTGAACGACCAGTCGACCGATAATCCTTATTCCGGGACTACCTGCCTGCAGTTTGTTTATACCGCCAAGAAATCCCAGGCGCAAGGCTGGGCAGGCGTGTATTGGCAGAATCCCCCGAATAACTGGGGCAGCAAAAAGGGCGGATTTGATCTTACCGGAATGACCAAGCTGACTTTCTGGGCCCGCGGGGCAAAAGGCGGGGAAATACTGCAAAAGTTCGTCATTGGGGGGCTTAAAGGCACTTATGCCGACTCAACGACTATTGAATTCGGACCGGTGGAACTTACCGATACCTGGAAACAGTATACCATTAACCTGGTAGGCAAGGACTTGACTTATATCAGCGGCGGGTTCGGATGGGTGACTACCGCGGACCTGAATCCCGAAGGAGCAACGATATACATTGATGATATCAAATATGAAGTTGACACCATGATGAAGGCTGAAAGCAAAAAACAGGAAGCTATGCCTTTCTACATCTATGCGGATCGCTCTTCGGTAAACAACCATTTTGTCCCTTCGGGCTGGATGGGCGATTACGGCGACATAAAATATGACGGCGCCAACAAAGAAGACGCGTATCTGGGCGACACCTGCGTTAAGATAACCTACAGCGGCAAAGTCTCTCAGGGGGCGCGTTGGGCTGGTATGTACTGGCAGAATCCCGCTAACAACTGGGGGACCATAGACAAAGGTTTCGATCTTTCCAAGGCGACTAAAATCACCTTCTGGGCCCGCGGGGCAAAAGGCGGGGAGAGGATCGAAGAATTCAAGGTCGGCGGTATCATGGGAGAGTTCTCGGATTCCGACGCTGCCGGTATCGGCCCGGTCATCCTGAATAAGGAATGGGCCCAGTACAGCATTGATCTGAAAGGGAAAGACCTGTCATTCATCATCGGCGGATTCTGTTGGGCGACGAACATCGACGTGAATCCCGATGGAGCTATTTTCTATCTGGATGAGATCAAGTACGAATAAGCAGGAAGATAGTAACGTAAAAGGCATCAGCCACAAGCAGCAGGCTCAAAACCGCCGTTTATATCTGGCGGTGGTCGCAGGCCTGTTGCTTGTGGTTTTATTTTTCGGGTATATACTGATCGCCGTAAATAAGCCCCGGCCCAGGGTGTACATAAAAAAATACCGTAACGGCAGTTACCGGATGTTCGCCTCCGGAAAGCCTTATGTGGTCAAAGGCGTTTGTTATAACCCTATACCTGTCGGGTTGAGCCATGATTATGACTGGTGGTCTGATCCCTATAAGCCCTGGATGGTTGACGGCAAGCTGATGAAAGAAATGGGAATAAATACCATCCGGATCTACCAGACAGGGGAAAAACCCGAAAATGTCAAGCAGGTCATCCGCGAACTTTACGATAACTTCGGGATCCGCACGATCGTGGGGCATTGGCTGGGATTCTGGGAATATCCCTGTCCTTTGTACGGGGATGAGGAATTCCAGTCCCGGATCGGTAAAGAGGTTCTGGATATGGTCAATGAGTATAAAGATGAACCCGGGGTGCTCTGCTGGATCCTGGGCAATGAGAACAATTATTCCTGCCTGGGCAGCGTAAATCCCTGGTCCAGCGACGATATAGACAAAGAGCCGGATCTTCAGAAACGCAGAGTTTTGCGCAACCGTATTTATTATTCTTTTGTTAATGATCTGGCTAAAAAGATACACGCGATCGATCCCGAACATCCGGTAGGCCTGGGTAACGGCGAATTGATCGGATTGGATTCGGCCCAGGAGTACGCATCCGAAGTGGATATGGTCGCCTGCATCATTTATCGGGGCAAGACGTTCGGCAATCTTTTTAAATCGTTGAAAGCGACTTTTGACAAGCCTATACTTTTGTCCGAGTTCGGCGCGGATGCCTATGACGCGTACTTGAAGAAAGAGGACCAGAATATGCAGGCTTTCTTCCTGGAATCGCTGTGGCGGCAGATCTATGAGAACCTTGCCGATAATAAGAAAGGCGCTGGGAATTGCCTGGGCGGGGTGATGTTCGAGTGGACCGATGAGTGGTGGAAACATAATTCGGTGGATCCGGAAAGCTGGAAGGTCCATGATACCGAATCCAACTGGTCCAACGGGAGTTATTATTTTGATATAAAGGCCCCCAAGAACATGAATATGAACGAGGAATGGTTCGGGATAATCGCTTTATCCGCCGACCAGAAGGATTTCGGCCTGGATATGCGTGTTCCCCGCAAGGCCTATTACGTGATCAGGGATTTCTGGAATAATCCCAAGGTTAAAGCCAGGAAGCAGAGGGGGAAATCAAAATGAAGATAAAAAACGGAACGCAAGCGGTAATGTCGTTTTTTGCGGTATTGATTTCTATGTGTTACGCGGTTTCTGCCTTTTCCCAGCCGCAGCCGGCTTGCTGCGGGGATCTGCTTAAGCGGGCAAATTCTTCCGTGAACAGCCGGGAGCTTTTTGTTGATTTTCAGTCCTGCCAGGCCGAATACCTTAAGGATGGACGTTACAGCAACTTCGTGGATTTCTTAAAGGGCCTGGGACAGAAGAAAAAGGGCCTGGAGCCGCTCATTAATTATTTTACCGGCTTGACCCGTTATCTGCAGATGAGATTCCTGGAAGAAAAACAGGCCTGGGATGAATATTTCAGCCAGGGCAATAATTACCGCGACGAGATCTCCGCGTCCCTGGATAAAGCGGTTAAATCCACTGACGCGAATGAGGCGTTGAATATTCACGCCCGGCTGATATTGTGGCGGTTCCATTATGACCAGCAGGATGTGTTCGCGGAACAATCCCTGACGGATCTGTTTAACTCCGCGATCGAATACGCAAAGACCGGGCAGGACCTGTCTGTGGTGAAAAAGACCGCGGACACCCTGATTTCTTACGGGGAGAGGTCAAAAGCGGCCCAGTTATACAAGCTTTATATTAACACGGTGATCGCCGCCGGGACAAAAGCCGATGATATAAAAGCTTTGGCTTTAGGGTTTTTAAATGAGGGCAATATTGAATTGGCCCAAACCGCCTTTGACAGCTATATAAAGAAGGTGATCGAGACCTTCACCGCTGAAGAAAAAGCCGCGGCTTTGAGAGAGGTGGCGCTTTTATTCGCCTGGAAGGAGCCGGAGGCTAAGGACGGTTTATACGCGGAGAAGATATTCAAAGCGATGGAAGAGGGGTGCGGTAAAGACGCATTTGATGAGGAGCTTTTGTATCTAAGGGCGTATAACCTGGAGCGGGTCAAGGAATACTCGTCCGCCAAGGATGTTTATATAGAACTTTTGACCCGTTTCCCGCAGACCCAATACGCGCAAACCTGCGCTTATAAGATCGGGTTGATCGCGTTATACATCGATAGGGATGAAAGCACAGCCAGGCAGTATTTTGAAAAGGGCGTTCAGGGCGATCCTTCCGGATCATCGGGGCTTTCCAGCTTATATCAATTGGGGGTATTGACCCAGTGGGAAGATGAGCTTACCCGGGCCCAGGGTTATTATGATAAACTGATCGAAAACGCGCAAGGCAGCGGTTTTTCGGATATCGTTGCCTTGACCAAAGACAGGCAAGCCGAGATCAACAGCGAAAAACCTTTGGATAACAACATCAAGATCATGCTGGACCTGGCTTTGAAGCCGGATAATTCCAATCTGGATATGTCTAAGGTGCAGACTAAAGTTTCTCCGTCAGTGTCCGGGATAGACGGGGAATTTACCATAACCTCCAGCGCGACCTCGCCGCAAAGCGGATGTATGCAGGTGGCTTTGGACTATATATGGGCGGGTGATCTGGGAAAAATAACCCCTTCCGCCGACTCGTCCGCGTTAACCGTTGCTTATTCCGATCCCGGGACAAAGATAGTCGGTCTTGTAGTTATGTGCCCCTATGGGGTATTGGACAGGAGCATTGATATAATCGACGTTGAATAACCGCCTGCCACGGTAGGTAAAACAAAAAACCCGCTCAAAATTCCGAGCGGGTTTTTTGTTGGAAATTGCGGGGGCCAGATTTGAACTGACGGCCTTCAGGTTATGCTTGCTACTACAGCTTTAGCTGCTCCGCTATCAAGCGGATTCGTAGTCTGGACTATATCTTGACCAACTATCGTTGGCCCCTGCCGTTTAGTCTCTACACTTTTCTCCGTTGCCGGAGACTTAGCTCGGTATTACCTTGACTTGCGTCGAGGGTTTCACCGAATTTGACAGGATATCCTTCAACCGTTACCGGTTGAGGAGCCCTTCGGACAATAAACTCCATCGTTGCCTGTACAGTGCGGACATCGGTTTGCGCTGTCGTTTGCCGCTTTCGACTAAACTGATGGTGCTGCCGAATTTGGTAAAGACAGAGCAGGGGACGATGTAGAACACATTCAGGGGTTCGATTACAGCACCGCAAAATCGAAATCATCCGCGTCATATCTCGCCCGCAACATCCTTCGTCTGTTCGTCTTGGTCCGTCTGACATCGACACAATACATGTCGTTTTTCTGGTCGAACCAAGCGCTTTTGACTTGAATGCGCAGAAGTTTACCATCCAGGTCGATCGCCAGATCATAAGGGAGGCGATCCCCGAACGGTTTGAGCACCCTGAACCCTTGTTTCAGGAGTTCAGTGATGACGGCAGATTCTGCGATGTCAGATTTGAGTTTTTTATCCATTGAGCCTGACGAGCTACCGGACTGCTCCACCCCGCGAATCTATTATGAAAGAACAGGTATATTTTACTCTTATTTTAAAGAGTTCAAAGCCTTATTTAATCGCCGGTCACTATTTTAACCGGTATTTCGTTTTTGCGCACTACCCCGAGTTTTTCCCTTAATATCTTTTCCTGGTAATGCTGGTCGTTGGCCAGGCGCTTGAGTTCTGTTTGTAAAAGCGTATTTTCGGCTTTTAGCCTGCTGTTCTTCTGGGCCAGGTCCCGGTTCTTATTCTTCAGGTGTCGTATCCTGGCATAACCGGGGAAGAAGAGCGCCGCGATAAAAAATACAGCGAGGGATATCCCCGCCATTTTTTTTATTATCATTTATTCCAAATAGCCCCGGCATAAACCGCCGAGGCGCCTAATTCTTCTTCGATCCTGAGCAGTTCGTTATATTTGCAGATCCGGTCGGTCCGGGATAAAGAGCCGGTTTTGATCTGCCCGCAGCCGCAGGCTACAGCCAGATGGGCGATAGTGGTGTCTTCGGTCTCCCCTGAACGGTGTGAAATGATCGCCCGGTACTTGTTCTTCTGGGCCATTTCGATAGCCGCGAGGGTTTCCGACAGCGAACCGATCTGGTTTACCTTTACCAGTATAGCATTACCGACATTTTCTTCAATACCTTTTTTCAGGAATTTCGGATTGGTGACGAAGATGTCGTCGCCCACCAACTGCAGCTGCCCGCCGATCTTCCTGGTCATTTCTTTCCAGCCCGGCCAGTCGAATTCAGATAATCCGTCTTCAATGGAGACCAGGGGATATTGCTTAAGCCATTTCTGGTAAATGGCGATAAGGTCGTCGCTGGTCTTCTGGGAATTCTCGAACTGATATTTTCCGTCTTTGCAGAAAGAGCTGGACGCGCAGTCCAGGGCCAGATACACGTCTTTGCCCGGCTTGTAGCCCGCTTTTTCGACAGCCTGAAGGATCAAGGTCAATGCTTCTTCGTTGGCTTTAAGGTTCGGGGCGAACCCGCCTTCATCGCCCACGGAAGTGGATAATTTCTGGGATTTCAAAAGGGATTTAAGATTATGGAATATCTCGGTGGCCATGCGCAGGGCCTCGGAGAAGCTTGGAGCGCCGATAGGCATGATCATGAATTCCTGGATATCCAGGTTGTTGTCCGCGTGCATCCCGCCGTTCAGGATGTTCATCAGCGGCACAGGCAGTATATTGGCTTTTTCTCCTCCCAGGAATCTATATAAAGGCTCTTTTTTATCCAGGCTGGCTGCTTTGGCGACAGCCATTGATACGCCTAATATAGCGTTTGCACCCAGATTGCTTTTAGTTTCCGTCCCGTCCAGATCGATCAATACGCGGTCGACCTTGGCAAAATCAGGCTCCAATCCCGTTATTTTTGAGGCAATTGCGGTATTTACATTGTTCACCGCTTTTAATACGGATTTGCCCATGTATTTTGTTTTGTCGCCGTCGCGCAATTCCAAGGCTTCATTTTCGCCGGTGGAGGCGCCTGAAGGCACAGCAGCCCTGCCGATAATACCGTTATCTAAAAGTACATCCACTTCCACAGTGGGATTTCCCCGGGAATCGAGTATCTGTCTTCCTGTGACCTTTTTGATCTTTGCCATTGCCCAACCCCTCCTTAAATACAAATCCCTTTAAATGGTTATCAGATTGAAGAATTTTAACACACAAACTTTGCCCGGTCAAGACAATTAAATGGGCATACCGGCGCAGTAGTTGTTGACTTGTGGTTTCGGATATGCTATCTTTGGGGGGTAGGGAAGTCAGGAACGGCGGGTATGCCGCCCAGAAAGGTTAAATTATGAATTGGAAAAAGTTTAAATTCCTGGTTAGTTTGTATTGGGTCCGGGTGCTGGTGATCGGGGCGTGTATAGCGTTGCTGGTGTCCTTGACAGTCATTATCATCAACGGCTTAAAGGCCTGGAATGCGTCTGAATCTTATCTGCGGCAGTCGCAATTGGCCTCTGTGCCTTTACAGATGTTCACCTGGGGGATAATGGGGATCATCCAGGCGACCATATATGTTTTCATGATGTACTGGCTTTTTTATAAAAGAGGATCCAGTTCTTTTACCC
Organism: Candidatus Omnitrophota bacterium; assembly: GCA_023227985.1. Lineage (NCBI taxonomy): Bacteria > Pseudomonadati > Candidatus Omnitrophota > Candidatus Omnitrophota bacterium. The sequence goes on from JALOCB010000003.1 coordinate 37,389, forward strand.
AGACCAATAAAAAAGCCATTGCGGGAGAAGAGCTGAAAGTCACCTGGAATGACGTTATCGGGATGGATGAGGCAAAGCAGGAGGCTTTGGAAATCGTCAAATTGATCACCGACCGGGCGGAACTGCAGCGCATCGGCGGAAAGATATTAAGAGGAATACTGATGATGGGCCCTCCGGGCTGCGGCAAGACTTATTTAGCCAAAGCCATTGCCACCGAGGCTAAGCTTCCGTTCATTTCCATGTCCGGTTCGGAATTCGTGGAGATGTTCGTCGGCGTGGGGGCGGGCAGGATCCGCAGCCTCTTTAAAAGGGCCAGGCAGTTCGCGGAGTTGAAAGGCGGCTGCATAATCTTTATCGATGAAATAGACGCAGTCGGCGCGCAAAGATCGGTTGATCGCGGTTTCGGCGGCCAGACCGAGGCGAATACCACGGTAAATCAGCTATTGGTCGAAATGGACGGGTTAAAGGAAAAAGACACGAATATCGTGATCATCGGCGCCACTAATGCCCCGGAGCGTTTTCTGGACGCGGCGCTTTTGCGCCCGGGCAGGTTCGACCGGAAGATACACGTGGATAAGCCCAATCTTGAAGACCGGCAGAAGCTTTTTGAATATTACCTTAAGACCGTTAAATACGACCAGGCAAACGTCAAGGTGGACCGGCTGTCCAGGATCACCGTTGGCCAGAGCCCTGCGGATATCGCCAATATCGTCCGGGAAGCGGCGCTTATTACCATACGTACCAGAAAATCCCTGATAACTATGCAGGAAATAGACGAGGCCAGGGAGAGGATCGCCTTAGGTATTAAACGCAGGATAAAATTAAGGGATGAAGAAAAATTGCAGGCGGCTTATCATGAAGCAGGGCATGCCATTGTCACCTATTTAATGGTGCCTACCCAGGACGTGTTCAAGATCACTATTACCCCCCGAGGGCACACCGGCGGAGTGACCTGGATACCGCAGAGGGAAGAGATATTCATCCGCGACCAAAAGCAGCTTTTAAACACGATAAAGATATGCCTGGGCTCGTACGCCGCGGAAAAGCTGGAGTTGGGGATCACTACCGCCGGGGTAAGCGGAGACTTCAGCGAGGCGTTGTTAATCGCCCATAATATGGCCTGGAGTTGGGGCATGGGCAAATCCGGTCTGCTGGGTAATTTTGAAGCGCTGGATTCGCACGCGCATATGTCGGACGGTACAAAAATGAGATTGGATGCCGATGTGCAGGAGATACTCCAGTCCTGCCTGAAGGAAGTAGAGGAATTGTTAAAAAAAGAAGAGCCATTACTTAAGCGGCTGGCCGAAGAATTGATCGCCAAAGAAGAACTGAACTATGACGAGATCGAAGGTATTTTTAAGGAATTCGGCAAAGCTAGGCCTTAATATATGCGTCTTTATATTCGCCTGCCTGGGTTGTTCGGCATCTCTCGTTCCCACCTATTCCAAATCCGAAGTTGAAAAAGCTATCACCGGTATATTGAGCGTCGAGTATAAAGATGACGCCGTGGCGAAGCTCGCCGGTTCCACGCTGTGGGTATATCTCCCGATGGAAGATATATTCGAAAAAGCCGAAAAGCCGGAAAAAAACCTGGAGAAATTCATCATTGAAAAGAACACCGCCCGGTTCCTCGGCGACCAGGTGCACTGCGTCTATCGGATAAAAGCCATCCCGGAAAGGCAGACAAGCCAGGAATATGTCTTCAGCAAGAAGGCTCGGGAAAAGATGAGCAACGCTATCCAGGTATTGCGCCGGGTTATCTTAAGCATCGACCGCGGCGAGCGCAATGAGATAAAATTCTTCATCCTGGCCGCCTCAGACATAAATAACGGGATGGAGCTCACAGAGACAATATACGCCCCGGACCTGCTAAAGGTCAGTTATGGGGCGATCTCTCCGGGGGAATACCAGCACAGAATAAGCATTAACTACGGGGTTAACCCCGGGGCGGTAGGCGATAAGGATGGCAGGCACTTGGAATATAAGGACCTGACTTTAAGGGAGTTTATTTCACGCCAGATAATCCAGCGGATCGCCTTGAAATTCCAAAAACCCGAGGTGGAGCAGAGCGCGGATGTGGATAAGGAGGTCGCCAGGATCATCGGCGATACATTGAGGATCTACCGGGTAAGGAATGTTTCCCGCGCATGGCTGGATAATCTGTTCACCAAAAGCAGGGTTGAATTGACGCATTCCCAGATCTACAATAAGAGGGATTGATCAGAGGATTTTTACTTTCCTGCCGTTGACCTTTAATCTCCGCGACAAGAATAATTTTATCGCCTGAGGATAAAGTTTGTGCTCGGCCCGGTGTATCCTGGCTTCCAGGTTTTTCAGGGTGTCTTGTCTGTTTATCCCCACCGCGGATTGCAGGATGATCGGGCCATGGTCCGTTTCTTCATCGACGAAATGCACGGTCACGCCGGTGAATCTTACCCCGTAGTCAAAAGCGTCTTTTATCCCGTGTTCCCCCTTAAACGCGGGAAGCAGAGAGGGATGGATATTGATTATCCGGTTGGGGTAAGCGCGGATAAAAGACGGCGATAATATGCGCATGAACCCTGCCAGGACTATCAGGTCTATTTTGGAGTTTTTGAGATGTTTTATGATCCCGGCTTCAAACGCCTCTTTTGAGGGGAAATCCTTTCTTGGGGCCAACAGGATATTTATTCCCGCTTTCTTCGCTTTCCCCAATACCGGGGCTTTTGGGGTATCGCATACAAGCAGTTTAAGCGAAGATCCCTTAAGAACGCCTTTTTTGACCGCCTGGGCTATCGCCGAAAAATTACTTCCTTTTCCTGAAGCGAATACCGCGATATTCTTTTTCATTTGGAAACCGCCTGTGTTATAAATCGTTTATTTTACGATCGTGATCGTTTTTGCCGGGCATACCTTTACGCACTCCCCGCACGAGGTGCATTTATTATGGTCTATTACCGCCAGGTAATCTATTACGTGGATCGCGTCGTATTTACAGGCCTTTTCGCATATCTTGCAGGCGATGCATCCTACCGGGCAGACTGTTTTAGTATCTTTCCCCGGTTCATGCAAAGAACAGGCCGCAATGACTTTATTGTTAATGGGTACCAGGCTGAACAGTTTTTTAGGGCATACCTGCGCGCATTTATTGCAGGCCTTGCATTTTTGGATATCCACTACCGGAAGCCCTTCTTCCGACATCGTAATCGCTGAGAAAGGGCAGGCTTTGGCGCAGGTCCCGAATCCCAAACATCCCTCAAGACATTGTTTCTGGCCGCCTAAGTGCAGTTTAGCGGATAAACAGTCTTTTACCCCTTTATAGATGAATCTGTCTTTTACTTTTTTCCCGCCGTTGCAGCGCAGTCGGGCCACTTTCTTGATCTTTTTCTCGAGCTTTTGCCCCAGCAATACCGCGATAGCCTCTTTAACCTTGTCATCCGCCACCTTGCATCCGTCAGCCAGGACTTTTTCTTCAAGTAAAGCCTCGGCAAAACCGGCGCATCCTGCCTGGCCGCAGGCGCCGCAGTTCACGCCCGGCAATATCCCCTGGATCTTTTCCAAGCGGGGGTCGACCTTGACCTCGAATTTTTTCGAGGCAAAAGCCAGGCCTATGCCGAATAAAAGGCCCAGTAGTCCCAGAGACATTACAGGTAATAGTATATCCATAATTAGAATTTAAACCCGTTGAATCCCATAAAGCTTAAGCTCATGATCCCGGCGATGATAAAACCAAGCGGAAAATCCTTCAAGGCCTTGGGGACGTCGCAAAGTTCCAGCCTTTCCCTGATCCCGGACATTAGAAGCATGGCCAAGGTGAAGCCCAGGCCTGCGCAGACCGCTTGAAAAACAGAATAAAGGAAGCTTGCTGGGACAGCTTTGCCTTGAGCAAAGAACATATCCGAATTCAAAACAGCCACGCCCAGTACCGCGCAATTTACCGTGATCAACGGAAGGTATATCCCGAAAAAGCGGTAAAGCGCCGGAGCGAATTTCCTTATCATCATTTCCACCAATTGAACGAACGCGGCAATTACCAGGATGAAAGAGATCGTCCGCAGATAGGTGATGTTGAAAGGTATAAGAAGAAAACGGTAAATGAACCAGGTGATGATCGAAGACATCGTGATAACGAACATTACCGCGAAACTCATTGCCAGCGCCGGTTTGGTTTGTTTGGAGATAGCGATAAAAGAGCACAAGCCCAGGAACCGCGAAAGGATCACATTGTTGATGAATACCGCGGAGATAAATATGGTCAGGAATACGGCTATACTCATTTATCCCTTCTTTTTATGACATTGAACAATCCCAAAAGCAATCCGATCACCAGAAGCGCGCCTGACGGCATCGCAATGACAGCCGCCGGTTCAAATCCCTTGACAATATTCAGGCCGAAGATCTTGCCGGCTCCCGCTAATTCCCGGATCCCGGAGATAAGCAAAAGAGCCAGGGTAAAGCCTATGCCCATTCCGATGCCGTCGAACAGGGAATGCCAGATATTGTTCTTGGAGGCGAATGCCTCTGCCCGCCCGAGGACCATGCAATTGACCACTATCAAGGGCACGTATATCCCCAGCGCCCGGTTCAGGGCCGGGCTGTAAGCCTTCATCAGCAGTTCGGTAATGGTGACGAAGGTGGCTATCACCACTATGAAACAGGGTATGCGGATCTTATTCGGGACGAAACCCTTGATCATCGATATGATGATATTGGAAAATACCAGGACAAAGGTCGCGGCGGCCCCCATCCCCAGGCCGTTGATCATGGATATGGAAACCGCCAGGGTAGGACAGAGGCCCAGCGCCAGGACAAAGGTGGGGTTTTCTTTGATTATGCCTTTAACGCATTCTTGGAAGATATTTTTCACTTTACTCCGTAGACCCTGTTCTTGGTGAAACGGTCGATCAATGGCGCGGCGGCGTTCATCATCAGTATGGCGTAAGAAACGCCTTCAGGGTATCCGCCCCAGACCCGGATGACCGCGGTCAGCAGGCCGCAACCGACGCCGAAAATAATATGGCCTTTGCGCGTCAAAGGCGATGTGACATAATCCGTGGCCATGAAAAAAGCACCCAGGACCAGCCCTCCGGAGAGGATATGAAAAACCCAGTCCCCGGTGAATAGGTTTTTCCCGGCGAATAAATAGGTGAATATGCCGGTAGTGGCGATAAAACTTAAAGGTATATGCCAGGAGATATAGCCTCTTAAGAGAAGAAAGGCTGCGCCTAAGATGAGCGCCAGTATGCTTACTTCTCCTATACAGCCGCTGTGATTGCCCAGAAAAAGGTTGAAATAATTGATATGCTCGATGGCTTTGCCTTCTTTAAGCAGGGCCAGAGGGGTAGCCTGGGTCACAGTGTCATAGGTTAAAGGCTGAATGAACGTGGTCATATATTTTGGCCAGGAGGCCAGCAGGAATACCCTGCCAACCAGAGCCGGGTTGAAGATATTCTGTCCCAGTCCTCCAAAAACCATTTTTCCTAAAGCGATGGCTACGAAAGAGCCGACTATCGGTATCCAGAAAGGAACGCTCGGGCCGAGGTTATAGGCTAAAAGCAGCCCGGTCAGGAACGCGCTGCCGTCTAAAACAGAGACTTTGCGTTTGGTGATCAGCTGAATGCCGGTTTCGGTGATCAGCGCGGAGGCTATAGCCAGAAGGATAATCCAGAGCGCCTGGTTGCCGAAAATCCATATGCCTGAAAGCCCTGCCGGGGCCAGGCTTAGGGCCACCAGCCACATTATCCGGCTCGTTGATTCCCGGGTGTGCATATGCGGAGAGCCGCTGACTATAAGCTTAGTTCCCATTTAACAGCCTTTTTATCTCCTGGGTTTTTTCTTTTACGGAATCGATCACTGCCTGTGAAGAAATAGTGGCTCCGGTTATCGCCTGGATCCCGGAAAGGCCGCGTATATCCTTGCCGGAGAACTGTTCGCCAAACCAGGGTTTTTCGGCGGTGTCCTGTTTTTTGCCTTTAATGAAATCAAATATGGTGGTGTCGTCTTTTATTTCAGTTATGCGCGAGCCCAAGCCCGGGGTTTCATTCTGGGCCAATACTTTTATGGCGTTTATCGTGCCGTCTTTTTTCATTCCGACCATAGTCTCGATCACGCTGGAATAGCCTTTGCCCGAGGCTTTGAAGGCGGCGCCGATAACCCCGCCTGTTCCGTTCAAAGCGCGGTAATAAATGATCCCGTTATTTTGCCTCACCGGCTCAAAGCTGGCTGCTTCCGGCAGCACTTCTTTTAAACTTTTTTCTGTTTCCCGGTTAAGCTGAATGGTGATCTGGGGCAGGGTCAGCCGGTTAACTATTGCCAATAGGCCGGTGGCTACCAGGCAGATAAGTCCCAGGATCAATCCGTAACGCAGCAGTGCCCTCATCTTGATAATTCCATTTTCGCTAATTTCACCGTTTGGGTTAGCCTGCGGTTAGACGGGCAGATAAAGTTGCATAAGCCGCATTCAATACAATCCAAAACCCCGTATCCTTTTGCTTCTTGCCACAGCCCTTTTGCCGCGGACAGGTTGATCAGGCAGGGCATAAGTCCCATCGGACAGTTCCGGACGCAGGCTGCGCAGCGGATACAAGGCTGCTCTTCCAGCATTTTAGCTTCTTGGGCGTCAAGCAGGATAACGCCGGTGGTGGATTTTATTACCGGGACCTGGTCGGTGTACTGGGCTATGCCCATCATCGGCCCGCCTATTATCATTTTTGCCGGTTCGGTTCTCAGCGGACCGCAGAATGCGATCAATTCCTTTACAGGCGTGCCGATCCGGGCAAGTATATTTTTGGGGTTTTCGAGAAGGCTGCCGGTCACGGTCACTACCCGTTCGTAAAGCGGCTTGGACCTGTAAACACTTTCGTAAACGGCAAAGACCGTGGATACATTCTGCACGTTCACGCCCAGGTCAAAGGGGAGTTTGCCGGGAGGCAGCTCTTTGTTCAATATCTGTTTTATCAGTTGTTTTTCCCCGCCCTGCGGGTAAAGTGATCTCAATACCCTCAATTGATAAGGGGTGGCTTTGAGTTCTTTCTCCAGTATCTTTATCGCGGATTCTTTATTGTCTTCTATGGCGACGTAAATCTTGCCGCAGTTAAGGCAGTTTTTTATCAGGGTTATGCCGTTTATTATCTCCTGAGTTTTTTCAAGCACTAATTGTGAGTCGCCGGTCAGGTATGGTTCGCATTCGGCGATATTGATGATCAGCGAATCTATTGGTTTGGGCGGATTAAGCTTGATGTGAGTGGGAAAAGCCGCTCCGCCCATGCCGACTATGCCGGCGCTGAAAACAGCTCCACGGATTTGCTCGGGGGTCGACCTTTCGGCTTCTTCTTTAGTTTTGTCTGCCTGGGCGCTGAAGGGCAGGTCCTTGCCGTCGTTCTCGATGATTATCGTCCGGCACATCCCGCGGCTGGGGTGCGGCCAGTTTCGGATGGCGGTTACTTTGCCGGATATCGAGCTGTGGACAGGGGAATAAACCTTGGCTTCGGACTGCGCGATAAGCTGTCCGCGCAAAACAGCATCCCCGGGTTTTACCAGGATATTGTCGCAAGGGGCTCCGATATGCTGGCTTATGGGTATATACGCGTTCGCGGGTAATGGCGCGTTCTCTATCGGTTTGTCCTGGGTGTGGAATTTATTCTCTTCTAATCTAACCATGATATTTTATGATGGACGATCAGGTTGATGATTCCCAATAGCGCGATTATGCAGCCTACTGCCACAAGGATATAGGTATGGGATAATTTGTCCGCCAGCTTGCTGCTGATGAACATGAATGTGAGGAATCCCAGATGCATTACGATTTCCAGAGAGCTGAAAACTTTGCCCATCATATGATTCGCGCTCACATTGTGAACTATAGTGTTGGAGGCGATCATAATCGGCGAAATAGACATGCCTAGGCACAGAGATAATACGGCCGCGACTATGAAAACAGGATAGCGGGATATGCCTAAAGCGAAGGCAACAAGCATTATACCGCTTAAGATCAATGATGTAAAGATGGTTTTGTAGTGTGAGAGTTTGTGCCCGCAGTGGCCGTATATCAGCGAGCCGGTGAACAGGCCCAGGCCCAAGAACATGATCAATAACCCCAGGTCTTTAGTGGCGGAATGCAGGGTTTTTTGGATGAAAACTATCGCGACTACGTATACCGAGCCCAGCGCCGCGAAAAGGGCGAACATCACCCCTGCGGTGAAGCGTATCTCTTTGTTTTTCCAGACATAAAAAATGCTTTCTTTTATGTCGCTGCCGATGGTTTTTTTGATCGCGCCGACTATTTCCTGGCTGGTCTTTTTTATATCAATCCGGGCAAAGCGGTTCTTTTTACTGATAAAGAAGAGCAATCCCGCGGATACGATAAAGCTTAAGCCGTCAAGGTAGAATCCGGCTTTGGCGCCTAATTTTTCAACGATCAGGCCGCTTATTCCGAAACCCAATACCGCGGCGATCATCCCTGTAGTATTGACCAGGGAGTTGGCGGCTACAAGGTCTTCTGCCGCTACCAGTTCCGGGACTATCGCCAGTTTTGCCGGGATAAAAAAGCGACCTAATGAGAAGACAACAAAAATAACAATGTATATACCGATGAACTTATTATAAAGGAACAGGAGTGGGATGGTCAGGACCAGGCATGCCCTTAATGAATCGCAAATGAACATAGTTTTTCGCCGGTCCCAGCGGTCAACATAGGCCCCGGCGATCGGGCCGATCAAAAATACCGGGATCAGGGTAAATGAGAGTATTTTGGCGATCTGCCAGGTTGATCCGGGGACCAGGCCTATCAGGGCCATCTGGCTGAGGCGGTCTCCTAATTGGGAGATGATCTGGCTTAGCCAGAGCAGGGAGAAGTCGCGATTACGTAAAACCTTGGTAAACCTGGACATTGGTTTTAATTAGAATACGGTTTTTTATTAATAAAATACGATGGTTTTCCGCAGCAAGCCATTTTGGGGCCTGCGGAAGGATATATGGCGAAATACAAGCCGGCGGAGGGAATCGAACCCACGACCCACGATTTACGAAACCGTTGCTCTACCAACTGAGCTACGCCGGCATAAATTTTAAAATAAAACTTTTCTAATCATTATATCAACTTTTAAGCAATAGTCAAATTATACCGGTTCAAAACATAAACATTCCGGTATCTTTAATTATTAAAAATACTTGACTTATGTATAGCTACGTAGTATAAATAAAAAAACACCTGAAGATTTTTTCTTAATGCCGAGAAAGGTTGCGTAAATGCCGCACGCGAATTTCCAGAATGACGATCTCTCCGAGAAAGAACGACGCAATATAGACATACTTGAACTCCTGCGAAAACGCGGCCCGATAAGCCGTCCCGATATCTCCAAAGAAATAGGGATCAATGTGGTCACTATCTCGAATTACATCGACGATTTCATAAAGCATAATCTGGTTTATGAAAAGGAGCTTGATGTTTCCGAGGGCGGCAGGAGGCCTGTGCTTTTGGATTTGAATTCCCAGGGCGGTTATATAGTCGGTGTGGGGCTGAACCTGATGAATATGGTGGGGCTGCTGGTGGATTTAAAAGGCAATATCATCACTAAGACGCAGATCGCCCGGCCGCAGAAACTGTCGGTAAAGGATATCACCGAATGCCTCCTGGAGATCATCCGCGAGATATTCCGCAGGTCTAAGGATTACTCCGCTAACATAAAGGGCATCGGCGTAGGCATAGCCGGCCTGGTCAGCAAGCAGGATGGTTCTATACACTGGCCGCAAAAAATGGACCATTACTATACTTACGCCTCGGTAGACCTGCCGCTCAAGAACCTCATCGAACGCGAATTCAATTTGCCTACCTTGATTGAGAATGACGCTACCAGCGCCTGTTTCGGTGAATATTGGCTGGGCCTGGAGACCGGTATAAAAAACATGATCTATATGTTTTCCGGCGTAGGCTGCGGCTTGTTGATGAACGGCCAGATATACCGGGGGACCCAGGGGTACGCCGGAGAGGTCGCGGTTTATAATTACAAAGAACAGGACCTCTTCAATTGCCAGGCGGGAAATGATTGTTTTCTAAAGCGCTGGGAAATGGACCTGGGAATAGTAGAAGACGTCAAAGCCGCGCTGGCTAAAGACCCGGAAGCCGCTTCCCGTTTTTTTAAATTGACTTCCGCTAATATCGATAATATAGACCTGAAAAGCGTTTTTATCGGCGCCCGGACCAATGATCCGATCATCCTCGCGGCTTTAGAGAAAGCAGCTAAGCGCCTGGGAATAAAGATAGCTTCCCTGGTTAATTTCCTGAACCCCGAAATGGTGGTTCTTGGGGGCGGGCTGGAAGAAGCGGGGGACGCTTTCTTGAATAAAGTTTCCTCGACTGTAAGGGAGTGGGCTTTCAGGGAAGTCACTTCGGACCTTAAGATCGTTTACTCGCAGCTGCGCGAAAACGCCGTTTCGTTGGGCGCTGCGAGTTTAGTGATGCAGCGGCTTTTCGCCCAGGTATGGTAAAAAGGAGTTATTGATGACAGATAGGAAAGTAATAGTCATTATCGGCCTCTTAATTATAATCGCGGTGATCGCGATGTTCGCTTACGGTAAGGTCAATCAGGTGAGCGTGCTGCAGAGCGATAAGGCCGGCCTGGAAGAGGAAAAAAAGACCCTGGGCGTGAAACTGGAAAGCCTTACCCAGGAGAACCGGGCCTTTAAAGATAAGATCATTTCTTTCAACGAGCGCCTGGAAAAACTGGGCACGGAAAAAGGCGAGATACATAAAAGATTTGAATTGGCGGTAAAAGAGAAAGAAGAGCTGAAGAATGAGATACGGAAACTGAATAGGGATATCGCCGCGGAGAAAGAAAGATCGGCGATAATCAAATCCGCTCCCCGCAGCTCGGATGCGGCTTCTGAAAAGGGGCCGGGCGAATTGGAGGGCGATACCTACTGGGCGGGGATATTGAAGAATAAGGCTGAATTGGAATTAGAGATAGAGACCCTGCGTGACGATCTGGATGCCTTAAAAGAAACTAACGCGAAATTAACGCGGGCTAAGAATGATCTTATCCTGGAGTTGAAGAGCCAAAACCGCGGCACACTCGATTCCGAGCGCCAGCTTATGTATAATAATAAGGTAATAGACAGCCTGACCCAGGAGCTTTTCCGCGAGAAATCCGATAAATTGATCATTCAGGCTAACCTTAATTCGCTGGAAGCGGATAACGCTTTGCTGAAAGACCAGTTGAATGGCCTGGATGCACGTAAAGCCGAACTGGAAAATAAATTCGCGGAATTGCAGGCAAAAAATAAGCTTATGGAGAATGATCTTACCCGGATGGAGGTGTTCATCCGCCAGAAGGTAATGCAGATGGATAATCTTAAAGAGGAATTGGGCAATTTGCATCAGCCGAAGATTGTTCCGTTTGTAAGCCCGGAACCGGCACGGGCAGTTTCATCGCAAAAAGCGGCCGCGGAATCGAGGAAAGAGGCTGTGCAGCTTCAGCCTATAGTAGTGCGCCCCCAGGACGCGGGTAAAGGCAGATCAGCGCCGGTTGCGGTCCAGGCCAATAAGGCCGAGGTATTGGCGGTAAACCCGGAAAACAACTTTGTGATCATTAATACCGGTGAGGCCGCCGGGGTAAAGGTAGGGGATAGATTCCGTGTTCATAATAAGAAAAGGCAAACTATAAGCGATATTGAGGTCATCCAGGTCCGTAAGAATATCGCGGCCTGCGATATAAAGAACCAGAATTATACTATTGAAGTAGGCGACGAGGTCAAATAGCTTTATAGGCCGGCAGTCGACCTGTTATCCGGAATAATAAATAGTGCGCACAAAGAAAACATCCTCTAAAACTATTTCCATCAAGGACGTTGCCAGGCTGGCTAAGGTTTCTATCAGCACTGTTTCCCGGGTCATAAATAAGAGCCCTTCGGTCAAGGCAGCCAGTAAGGCCCGGGTCATCCAAGTGGTAAAAGATCTGCATTTCCAGCCCTCTGTTTCCGCACAGCGCCTGGCTACCGGTAAAAGCAACGTGGTCGCTCTGGTCATTCCCCGGTACGAAGGCATATTTTATTCTTTCTACGCGCTGGAATTGATCCGGGGCATAGGCACATTGGCCTCGGCATTGAAGCTGGACCTGCTTCTGCATCTTACTGAAAGCAATTCAACGCTGAACCTTAAAGGCGTCGGCGGAGTGATCTTTGCGGATATTATCGCCAACCGCCTGCAGTTGGAGGATGCTTTGAGTTGCGGCATCCCCGCGGTATTGATCAATAATTACGCCGAAGACCTGAACGTCACCTGCCTGGCTATCGATAATAAGAAAGGCGCGGAGGAAGCGGTGAATTACCTTATCGGGCTCGGCCATAAAAAGATCGCCCATATTACCGGCGATATCGTTACCCAGGCCGCCAGCCATCGTTTGCTCGGATATAAGGCGGCGATGGATGAGAACAAGATCGCCTTCAGGCCGGATTATGTGATCAATACGGATTATTCCCGCGGCCAGGCCAGGGGCGCCGCTGAAAAACTGCTTGATCTGCCGGATCGGCCTACCGCCGTATTTGTGGCTTCCGACTCTATGGCGCTGGAGGTTATTGCGGTGGCCAGGGAGCGCGGGATCCGGATCCCCCAGGATCTGTCGGTGGTCGGTTTTGACGATAACCCTTCCGGGCTTTACGGCCCGGTGGCGTTGACCACGGTAAGGCAGCCTTTGGTAAAAATGGCGCAGGATTCGGTAAAAGAATTGAATATCCTGATGGCGGACAAGAACGCCGGCAAGAAAACTCAGGCTAAAAAGATCTTCCTCCCCGCTGAATTAGTGATCAGGGAGTCTTGCCAGCAGATATAGCCAGTCGCAGTTCGATCTTTCGTAATGGCCGGAAGGAATAAAATACAACAAGTTGTATTGTTGTAGATTAAAAATACAATATGTTGTATTTTTTTATTGACATGTTATTTTGGCGGTGATATACTCACAAGATGTCAGCGGTATTTTTGTCAGATCAGGTTCAACGGTTTTATTATAGGAGGAGAAAATGTCGTTAGCGCTTTCCCAGAATGCCCTCAGGGTGCTGGAGAGAAGGTACCTTAAGAGGGACAAGTCCGGCAAGGTCATTGAGACCCCGGAGGAGATGTTTCACCGGGTCGCCAGGGCTATCGCCGAAGCCGAGCTGAAGTATAACAAAACGGAAAAAGATGTGGCCCGGATGGAAGATGAATTTTACCGGGTGATGACCTCGTTGGAATTTGTCCCTAATTCCCCCTGCCTGATGAACGCCGGACGGGACCTGGGGCAGTTAAGCGCCTGTTTTACCCTGCCGATAGAAGATTCCATGGATTCGATATTCGAAACGCTAAAAGCGACCGCGATGATCCATAAGTCGGGTGGCGGCACCGGTTTTTCTTTCTCACGCCTGCGTTCCAAGAATTCCGTGGTCAAGACCACCGGCGGCGTAGCTTCCGGCCCGGTTTCTTTTATGCGGGTCTATGACGCGGCCACAGAGGCGGTAAAACAGGGCGGGACCCGGCGCGGCGCGAATATGGGCATCCTGGGAGTGGATCATCCCGACATCCTGGAATTCATCACCTGCAAGGAAAACAACAAGGAGATAGTCAATTTCAATATCTCGGTAGCTATTACCGACGAATTTATGGAGAAATTGAAGACCGGCCAGAAGTATAATCTTATAGACCCTCATACCAAGCAGGTCTATAAGGAGATCAATCCCAAAGAGGTGTTCGACCTGGTGGTGAAACAGGCGCACAAGAACGGCGAGCCGGGGATTATTTACATTGACAAAATAAACATCGAAAATCCTACTCCGCACTTAGGCAAGATGGAGAGCACTAATCCGTGCGGGGAGCAGCCGCTTCTGCCTTATGAAAGCTGCGACCTGGGCTCGATAAACCTGGCGGTGTTATATAAACAGTCGGGTTCCCGCTGTGTAGTCGATTGGGACGAGATCAAAAAAGTGGTCAGGTTGGGCGTGCATTTTCTGGATAATCTGATCGACGTTAATAAGTTCCCTTTGCCGGAGATTGAGAAAGCGACTACCTCTACCCGCAAGATCGGGCTGGGCGTGATGGGTTGGGCAAGCCTCCTGATAAAACTGGGCATACCTTATAACAGCCAGGAAGCGGTGGATCTGGCGGAAAAGGTAATGTCGTTCATATTAGACGAAGGCTTGAAGAAATCGCAGGAGCTGGCGAGGGAAAAAGGGACTTTTCCGACTTACAAGGGTTCGACCTGGGATAAGAAGAATATCCTTATGCGCAACGCCACCCTGACTACGATAGCCCCTACCGGCACGATCAGCATTATCGCCGGTCCGTGTTCTTCGGGCATAGAGCCGTTATTCGCGATAGTATATTACCGCAATGTAATGGATAACGATAAGTTGGTGGAAGTTGACCCGTTGTTCGAGAAGATCGCCAAGGAGCGCGGATTCTACAGCCGGGAATTAATGGAGAAGATCGCCGAAAGCAGTTCATTGAAGGATATCGAGGGTATTCCGGAGGACGTAAAGAGGATTTTTGTCACTGCCCATGATATCTCTCCGGAGTGGCACGTGAAGATGCAGGCGGCTTTCCAGAAATACGTGCACAACGCGGTTTCCAAGACGATAAACTTTCCGCATGAGGCTATTTCCGAAGATGTGCGCAAGGCGTACCTCCTGGCGTATGAGTTGGGGTGCAAAGGCATAACGGTTTACCGCGACCGCAGCCGCGAAGAGCAGGTGTTGAATATAAACCATAAGACAGAGGCTCCGCAGTCGCAGGAGTCGAAAAGCGAACCGGGAAAGATCACGCCCAGGCCAAGGCCTGAGGTTATCTTTGGGACCACTACCAAGGTCTCGACCGGCTGCGGCAACCTTTACGTCACTATTAATATCGACGAAGAAGGCAAGCCTTTTGAACTTTTTACCCAGATGGGAAAGGCCGGCGGATGCGCCGGCAGCCAGCTTGAGGCATTGGGCCGCATGGTATCTCTGGGCTTCCGCGCGGGGGTGGAAGTTAAATCTATTATGGAGCAACTGCGCAATATACGCTGCCCTTCCCCTTCCTGGGAAAAAGGCCAGAGGATATTCTCTTGCGCTGACGCGATCGCCCGGGTCATAGAAAAAAGGCTTGTAAGTACCCAGGCGCATAAGTCCGCGCTGGAGACAGCTCCGATAGCCATGAAACATTCTCATCATGACGACAACGGGCTGGAAGATAACGCTCAGGGAGAGATCGTGGGGATGTGCCCTGACTGCGGCGGCACGCTGCGGCATGAAGAAGGCTGTATAAAATGCCATAGCTGCGGTTTTTCCAAGTGCTAAACTGATTTAACAAATACATAGTCCCTTGTCCGGCTTCTGCCGGGCAAGGGACTGCTTATTTTATACCCTAAAAGTATTGTTCACCCGGGTATTAATTTACGATAAACACCGGCTTTTAGGCCGGGGCGGGATAAATCTATGCGGAATATAATTTACATGATATTGGACGGATTGGCGGACCTGCCGGTCAAAGAGCTCGGGCAGAAAACCCCTTTAGAGGCGGCGTATACGCCTAATCTGGACCGATTGGCCCAGATGGGCGTCACCGGATCGGTTGATCCGGTTAAGGAAGGGATATTCCCGGAATCCGATCTGGCGGTAATAAGCCTTTTAGGCTACGATGTCGGTAAATATTACACCGGACGCGGTCCTCTGGAGGCGTTTGCCTGCGGCATAAGCATCGAAGACGGCAATCTCGCTTTGAGGGTTAATTTCGCCAGCGCGGATGATGATGGACGGATTATAATGGACCGGCGCTGCGCCAAAAGCCTTTCATTTGAAGAGGCGTCGTTTTTGGCCGGCCAGATCAATTCCCGGGTGACTTTATCCGGCGCGACGTTTGAATTCAAGAATACTGTCGGCCACCGCGGGGTGCTGGTCATCCGGGGGATACGCTCTAAATTATCCGGATGGATAACTAACACTGACCCGGCATATGACCGCAGGGGGATATTGGGCGCTCCTTGCAAGGAATTTTCCAATAAGCTTTTGGATTGCCAGCCGATGCCCGGCTACGAGGATATGCCTCAGGCGGTCGAGGCCGCGAACCTGGTGAATGAATTCACCCGGAAATCCCATCAGGTGCTTAATGAATGCGGCGTTAACAAGAAGAGGCTGAGCGAGAACAAACTTCCGGCTAACCTGATCTTATCGCGTTATGCCGGGGACAGGCTGCCGGGTTTTGCGCCGATCGGCGAGCTTTATAAAGATATTAAATTCGGTTGTTTCGTGGAAATGCCGGTGGAAAGAGGGATCGCGCTTTTGACCGGAATGGATATTATAGCCGTGCCTTCATCGAGCGGGCATATGGACGTGGATTATCCGGTATGGGCCAAGGTGGCTTTAGACGCAATGAACGGTTATAACGGGGTATATATACATATCAAAGGCCCTGATGAGGCCGGCCACGATAAAGACCATTTAAAGAAAAAAGCGGTTATCGAGGCGATAGATAAATTTCTTTTCGGCAATATTATCCCTAACATCGATCTTAAAAAGACGATAGTTTGTGTCACCTCGGACCATATCACTGATTCTGTCCTGGGCCGGCATTCTTTTGGATGCGTTCCTCTGCTTATTTCCGGAGGCAAGATCAAGCCTGACGGGACATTGAGCTTCTCTGAAAAGGCGGCTAAGCTTGGCTCGTTGGGGTTGCTCAAGGGTCAGGATATTCTTGCCTTGCTTGTGAAAACCGCTCAAGGGTAGTATAATACTCGCATTATAAATCAAATAGGTATAGATGGAGTTAAAGGCACGGGGAACAGGTTCTTTATTCCTATGTCTTTAATTATGCCTCAAAATCCGGCAAGCATGAATAATTACGATGTCATAGTGATCGGCGCAGGGCACGCGGGCATAGAAGCCGCGTTAGCCGGCGCCAGGCTTGGTTGTAAGACGCTGATGGTCACTTTACGCGCTGATACCATCGGGCATATGAGCTGTAACCCGGCAATAGGCGGGGTGGGGAAAGGACAGTTGGTCAAAGAGATCGACGCCTTGGGCGGGGAAATGGGACTGGCCGCTGATGCCTGCGCCATGCAATTGCGTATCCTTAACGCCTCTAAAGGGGCGGCAGTCCAGTCATCCCGCGCCCAGATAGACCGTAAGCTTTATAAAGAATATATGATCCGGGCGGTCAGCGGTCAGGACGGCCTTTTTATTAAGGAGACTGAGGTATCCGGGTTAATCATCGAGGGCGGCATGGTAAAAGGGGTGATCACGGATAAAGACGAGCGGATAAGCGCGGAATGCGTGGTTATCGCCTCAGGGACGTTCCTCGACGGATTGATTCACGTAGGGCTTAACCATTATCCCGGTGGCAGGATAAATGAGCCTGCCTCAGTCAAGCTCTCCGCCCGCCTTAAAGCAGAAGGCCTCAAACTTTTGCGTTTCAAGACCGGGACCTGCCCCCGGTTGGATAAAAAGAGCATTGATTATTCCAGGCTGATCGTGCAGGAAGGCGATAAGCCGCCCAAGCCGTTTTCTTTCTCTACCCCGCGAATAAGACAGGAACAAGTCCCCTGCCATATCACTTATACCAATCCCGGGACGCATCAGATCATCCGGGATAATCTGGATAAATCCCCGCTTTACGCCGGGATAATAAAGTCCACCGGCGTGCGCTATTGCCCGTCTATTGAGGATAAAATAGTCAAGTTCAGCGATAGACAAAGACACCAGGTATTCCTTGAGCCGGAAGGTTATGATACTGATCAGGTCTATCCTAATGGCCTGTCTACCAGTCTTCCGGAAGATATTCAGCTTAAAATGGTGCGTTCGATCGAAGGGTTAGAACAGGCGCGTATACTTCAGTTTGGCTATGGGATAGAGCATACGGTAGTTGAACCTACCCAGCTTTTTCCGACATTGGAAACTAAAGCTCTCGGCAATCTTTACCTGGCCGGGCAGATAAACGGGACCACCGGTTATGAAGAGGCCGCTGCCCAGGGGTTGGTCGCCGGGATCAACGCCGCTTTACGCTGCCAGAAAAGGGACCCTTTTGTACTTGACCGCGCCTCCAGTTATATAGGCGTGTTGATCGACGATCTTACTACAAAAGGGACTAATGAGCCGTACCGGATGTTCACTTCCCGGGTAGAATACCGGTTGATCCTGCGCGAGGACAACGCGGACCTTAGGCTGACTCTTTTAGGCTATGATATCGGGCTGGTAAAACATGATAAAGCCGCCCAGGTGAAGAAAAAACAGGAATTGATCGCGCAAGGCTTCGCCTATCTGAAAAAGACATCCTTAAAACCGTCGGCGAAACTTGATCTTCAACTGTCCGGAATGGATACTGCGGGATTAAAGAAAAAGACTGCTCTTGAGGATATCCTTAAGCGTCCGCAGATAGATTTTGCGAAATTGCGTTCGTTGGACGGGGTGAATATACAGCTCCCAGAATTAGTTTCCCAACAACTGGAAATCGAGGTAAAATATAAAGGATTTATCCAGCGTCAATGCAATGAAGTGGAACGTTTCCGCAATCTGGAGAAGATAAGAATACCGGCGGGTATGGATTTCTCGCAGGTTAAAAGCCTTTCCCGGGAGATAAGGGAGAAGCTTGCCAAATTCATGCCGATCAACCTGGGGCAGGCGGCGCGGATATCCGGGATCACGCCGGCGGCGATCTCAATGCTAATGGTTTTTTTAAGGAAAAATAATGCCGAGCACAGCAGAGATAAATTATCGCAGGCTTAAAAAGTTATGCCTGGATTCCGGGGCAGGCCTGTTCGGCGTAGCGGACATATCCGGGATAAAAAAAGATTTCCTTCTTTCCCCGGGAATACTTCCTAAATGCGCCAGCGCGGTCGTTTTAGGCGCCGGGCTTTGCCGCGGGGTATTGGAAGATATAAACGGCGCTCCTACCAGGCTTTATTTCCACCATTATAAAATAGTTAATTCGTTTCTGGACATGACCGCTTTTAAGCTCGCCGGTTTTATCCAGAAGCAGGGTTATTTCAGTCTTCCCATACCCGCCACTCAAATCGTCGACTGGAAAAAACAATCGGCGCATTTGTCGCATAAGAAAATCGGATACCTCGCCGGTATAGGTTGGATCGGCAGGAATAACCTGCTGGTAAATAAAGAGCTCGGGGCCGCGTTCAGGCTTACCTGCGTGCTTACCGATATGCCCGTCAAAAGAGATAAACCTTCAAAAGAAAACTGCGCGTCATGCCGGAGCTGCGTTAATGTCTGCCCGGGCAAGGCCATCGGAGAAAGACCCGAGGATTTCGACCATATGAAATGTTTTGAACAGATGAAGATATTCCAGGGCCCGCGTCAGGTCGAGCAGTATGTTTGCGGGGTCTGTATAAAGGTCTGCGGGAGAAAAAATGAGGGGTAAGTTTTTTGCGTTTGTTTTTTTAACCTTCTTCACGCTCATAACATTTGGGGCGTATGCCGCTGATGACGAAATTCTGATAGAGGGGCCGGAGAAGATGGCGAAGTTCGCCGAGCCCTGGGTGGAAAAATTCCGGCAGGATGAGCCCGGGGTTGCCATACGCTTCGCTGTGTGTACGGCGAGAGAAGGTTTTACTGACCTGTCCCTCGGGGAATGCGATATTGTTATAAACGTGTCCCGGCCCCAAGATATCTTTAGATGGGAAGAGAGTAAGGTAAATAAAACCGTGGTGGCCGCGGAAGGGGTTGTTTTTGTGGTAAATCCGCAGAATCCGGTTGATAAGCTTACTATGAGCGAACTCGCAGATATCCTGTCAGGGGAGACGATAAATTGGGAGGATGTGGGCGGAGCATTCGGAGAGATAACCGTGTATGGGCCTCCGGCTAATTCCTGGGTAAATGATTTTGTTGAAGAAAGCATTTTGAGCGTTTTTTCGCCTTCCGGCAAGAAAAATATCGCTTACCGGGTGAATGATTTTCTTTCGAATGCCGAGATACGCCAACAGGTGGCCGTACAGCCGTTAGCCTTGGGTTATTATCCCGGGACCTATGTCCCCGCCGGACTGAAGATGTTATCCGTAGCGAGCCCCACTTCCGGAGAATACTTTACCCCGGTCAAAGATAAGATGCTTGATGCGCGTTATCCTGTTCAGCGCCCTGTTTTTTTCTGGACCAGCGGGTCAAATCCCGCGGTCAGGATGTTCATCGAACGCGTTCTTTCCAGGGATTATCAGGAGATGCTTTCTGCCTATGGGTTTTATCCGGCGGCGGCGAATGACAAAAGCGAGTGATCCATTAAAACAGAGGGGTTAATATGATCAATGAAAGCCTTAAGAATTTGTTTTCAAACATCGAAAAGGTGATCATCGGAAAATCCGAGACCATACGCTTATTGATAATCGGGATGCTGACCAACGGACATATCCTGATCGAGGATGTCCCGGGCCTGGGCAAGACCATGCTGTCATTGGCTTTGGCCAAATCCATCGGCGGAGATTTCAAGAGGATCCAATTCACCCCGGACCTTCTGCCTTCGGATGTAACGGGGGGTTCGATCTACAACCCCAAGACCGGCGAGTTTGATTTCCGCAAGGGCCCGGTCTTCACCAATATCCTTCTGGCGGATGAAATAAACCGGACCACCCCCAGGACTCAGTCGGCGCTTTTGGAGTGTATGCAGGAAAGCCGGGTCACTCTTGACGGCCAGACCTTTGTTCTGCCCGCGCCTTTTATGGTCATCGCCACACAGAATCCTATTGAGCATCAGGGCACGTATTCTTTGCCTGAGGCGCAGGTGGACCGCTTCCTGATGAAGATCGATATGGGTTATCTCAGCACGGCCGAAGAGGTCAAGGTGATCAGCGGCCAGAAGGTCAAGCATCCTGTCGATGATGTCCTGCCGGCAATGGAACTCGTCGAAGTTCTCAGGCTGCAGGCGGAAGTAAAGAACGTGGATATCTCCGAAAATGTCCTGGAATATATCGTAAAGCTGGTATCGTCCACCCGCAGGCAGGATGATATAAAATTGGGGGCCAGCCCGCGCGCGTCCATAGCTTTGATGAAAGCGGGTTCCGCCTGGGCTTTCCTGGAAGGCCGTAATTATGTGGTCCCCGACGACATAGTAAAGCTCCTGCCGTGGGTCTTAAAACACAGGATCGTGCTGCAGCATAAGGCGCTTATCGCCGGGCATACTGCGGATTCGGTGATAAGCGAGATCATCAAAAGCGTACCAATACCATAGTTTTATGTTCAGGAAATGCGCGGTAAAATGGGGTTTTCTGCTGTTGATCGCGGCCGCTAATTTTATCATCGGCTACAGGACTTCCATAAAATTCTTCTATTTTTTCTTCGGGTTCCTCTTTTGTTTTATCTTTCTTTCATTATTCTACGCCTTCCTGTCCGCGTTTATAGCCAGAATATCGTTTACGCGTAAAGCCGGCGCTAAAGTAGTTGAAGACGACGCCCTCGAGATTGAGGTAACGCTTAGCAACAAAACAATATTGCCGTTGTTTAACGTGGTTATGGAAGACGCGCTGCCTTGCGCCGCGCCGGGGGGGAAGGCTGAATTTATCTTTTTTGACGGCCTTGCCCCAGGCTCCACCCTGGTGATCAAATACAACTGTGCCTGTCCGGACAGGGGCATATATATGTTAGGCCCTTTTAAGGCGTATTTTTTCGATCCCCTGGGCCTGTTTTTCTTTGAAAAGCGGTATAACGTATATTCCCAGGTCTATGTTTATCCCAGGGTGTTCCCTATATACAAATTCCCGCGTTTAGCTAAGGGCGTCCAGCCGTGGTTCGGCATAAATACCGCACGTTCTAGCGGGGATGAGGACGAGTTCTTCGGGGTCAGGGAATATAAGGATGGCGATCCGATAAAACGGATACACTGGCCTTCTACCGCTAAAAAGAACCGGCTGATAGTAAAACAATTCCAGAACCAGAGTTTTCACCGGGCGACGGTCATATTCAATCTGGAAAAGGATAAGGACTACGGCCAGGGCAAGGAAAGTATTGCCGAATACACCGTAAGAATAGCCGCTTCGGTATGCAAATATCTTTTTGACAGCAATGTATCGATAGAAATGATCGCGCACGCCGGCGAGATCGTCCATATTCCGTTCAACCGGGGTTCGGAACACTTGGATAATATCTTTAAATTCCTGGCTATGGCCAGGCCGGAAAGCGGGGTGGGGCTGGCCGAGATAATCCCGGAATTCCTGAGTTATATCCCTGACGATACCACATTGATAATTGTAGCTACAGTAGAGGACCTGGGTTATATCGCCCAGATGCTTCCTTTGGCCAAAGGCAATATATCGCTTATTCCGCTGGTCTTGATATCATCCACGTTCCTGGAGCCTTCCGGCAAACTGGAAAAAGCGGATATCCTCAAAGATATAAATATACACATCCCGGGGTTAGTTAATTTTAATCCGGTGTTCTTTACCTGCGGGGTCTCGCCGCAAGAAAGCTTCCTGAAGATAAGTCAATGAAAGAAAAAGACCGTTTTCTGTCAGTTGAAATGTTTATTACCGCCTGCCTTGTGTGCTCTGCCGCTTTTCTGGTAGAGCGGCAGGTATCGTTTTATTTCCCGCTTTTGATAATAGGCCTTGCTTGCGGTTTGAGCTTCAGTTGGCTGACGCGGAACAAAGCTGTAACTTGGTTG
Source organism: Candidatus Omnitrophota bacterium (assembly GCA_023227985.1). NCBI lineage: Bacteria > Pseudomonadati > Candidatus Omnitrophota > Candidatus Omnitrophota bacterium. The sequence continues at coordinate 59,956 of JALOCB010000003.1, forward strand.
AATAGCGCGATCGGCGTAAGCGCGGTGATTATTTTATCCTGGCTGGTTTTTTCAGTTTATACTTCTTCTTTTGTTTACCGTGGTGTGGTCGCTTTATGCCTGAAAGGGATGATCGCGCTGATCATCGTCTTAAGTTTTAACGCCGCCTCGCCAAGGGTGCTTTCCGACATACAGGCATTAAGCCTGCCGTTATTTATGGGCCACGCGGTTTGGTTAAGGCAATATTCCGGTGAAGCCGCTTTCGCGGTGCTGGCTTATCTTGTCTTTGGGGCGTTTGTTCTTAAAGTCAAATTCCGGGGTTCATTTAAGAACGTTTCCCCGGAGCTCTTTCAGGGCAACCGGTCTTTTTTGATACTTATATCGTTTTTTCTTTGTTCCATCTCCGGCGCCTGGATGATCGCGTCAAATTGCAAAAAAACTGACCTGAGCGGCGGGGTCCTGCGTGTCGCCGGCGCAGGCGGGTATTCCCCGGCGGAGGAAATGGATAAACAGAATTACGAACTGCAGGATAAATTGCAAGAGCGGATGCAGCGCTTGATATTGAGATCCGGCTCGGGTGGGGGAAGCCCGGCGGTGTTTTCCGCTTTAAGCGTTTTGTTGAATAAAGAAAGCGCTGTCCTTGATCTGGATAGGGCTGAACAGTCCCTGGCGGATTTTATCAGGGGAAGCGGGTATATCAAGGGCGATGAGCTGGTTACGCTGGAAAGCAGTTTGGACAGGAAGATAGCTTATAATAGCGGCAAGATCCGGGATGATATAAACAACAGCCTTAGAAAGAGCCCGTTCAATATTAAGGACAGGATGAAAATTTTAAGCAGGCTTGACCGGTTTGACAGCCGGGATCCATCCCCTGCGTTTTTTGATCTGGAAGGGGATATCCAGGATGTGATTCAGAGTTCCTCATTTGCCTCCGGGCTGAAGAAAGAAATATCGGAATTGGCCTCCTCGCTTAAGGATTGGAAATCCCTGGCGCTTTACCGCGAAAAGAATAAATCGCTAAAGGGGCGCGTGGAACTGTTGAAAAAAGGATTAAAAGAGGAAATCGCCAAGCTGCTCTGGCAAGTCGGTAAAGCCCGGGAGCCCGCGGATGTCAGGGAAATAGCCGCGGAGATCGAAAGGCTTAAAAAAGGCCTGTCCGGCGATACTCGGGATATCGTTAATGGGATAAAAGAGTCGCTGGACCTGAAAGCCGGGATGATCATCTCTGAGGGGTTCCGGGAATCCGGAGAAAAGCTTAAGGCTTTAGGTTTATCCGAAGATGACCAAAGGATCGTTCAAAAGGGCATAGATAATCTTAAGAAAACCCGGGATCACCGGGATTTTCTGAAAAAATACGAGGAATTAGAAAGAGTATTAGAGGATAATGATCTGCGGTCCGATGGGTTAATAGGGAAAAGCGTTGAGGCTTTAAGAGAAAACTTTATCAGAAAGATAAAAAACAGGATCGCTCAGGCGTTGGAAGGGAGCGGGCTGCCTGACAACGGGGAAAAGATCATGAGCTTGGTGCGGGGAATGGAGTCATCCGGGACAGCGCAGGGATTGGATAATTCCGCCGGTAAGGCCAAAGGCCTGGTTGATGACGCCAAGAGCAAAGGTTTTATTACCGAGGAGACAGGGGGCGATATTAAAGGGGGTATTGACGGGATTACCGGGTTGATGAAAGAGCAAAAGGATGTTTCTGCCCAAGGCGGCCAAGATGTGTCTGAGCCGGAAAGCGCGATCAGAGCACAGACCGATAGTATCGGCTCTAGTCTGGAACAAAGCGGGCTTGCTGACTCCGGCGAAGATATTATGAATTTGGTAAGGTATATGGCGTCAGCCGGGTCTGAGCAGGATCTTAATGACGCCGCAGATGAAGCCGAAGTCAGGGAAGGGGACGCGGAAAATGGAACATTATCTGATGATTATCAGCAAAGTATGCTTTCTGCCATTAAAGGATCGGATCTGGGTGAAGATGAACAAAAGGCTTTAAGCCGTTTAACCGAAGGGTTATTTAAAGCCCAGACAATAGCGCAGATGGAAAAGTCGAACGAAGGAGTAAAAGAGCAGGTTAGATCGTTGAGACAAGGCGTTTCCGAAAAAGACTGGCCGGATAAGTTCGCTGCTGAATTCCAGGAAATCAAGGATATGCTTAAGATGATCAAGATAGGGGAGCGGAATGTCCGGTTAAGGAATACGCTGGAACAATTGAAAAGCATTGATCCGGATAACGCCGAGGGGTTCGCGGAACAGATGGATAAAATCGTAAAAAGCAAGACCGCGGAAGAGGCGGATGAGGAAATTAAAAAGCTTGAACAAAGTCTGAAGAACAATCCGGGCTTTCTGTTTAATAAATCTTTTAAAAAAAACGAACCCTCCCCCGGGTTGCGGATCGATCTTCTCCCCCGCCGGGTCGTTATGCCTAAAGGCGGGTATATTTTTTTGCGGCCTGTCGCGGTTTATGACGGCGTAGATATAAGGGATATAAGCGCTGAAGTGGAATGGGTTTCCCGGGAACCGGTAATAGCGCGCGTGGATAAAAGAGGCGCGGTAACCGCTTTAGCCCCCGGCGATACGATGGTCTTCTGCCGGTTTAAAGGTGTCGAAAGTCAAAAGGCCCGGATAAAAGTTATCGCGGCTATCGGGGAAGATGTTTATAAAACCCTTAAAAGAGAGTTGGAAAAGTGAAACGGGCAAGCGTGAAATACAGGATGGATCTTGTCGCTCTGGCGTTATTTTGCTGCATATGGTTTTTTGCTTATTGCCAGTCGGCAGAAGCCGGGGAAATCCAGACTTCAAAGGGCAAAGTCATCACCGGCATCGATACGGATGAGGCACTCAAGAAATACGGCATGCCTGATTCTATCCGCGATGATTTTTGGTATTATTCTCCCCCGCGGGAATTTTTTATTTATTTCCCGGGCAAGACTGAGCAGGTTTATCTTTATCCGCAGGCCTGCAAATCCCCTCCGGGAGAAGCGATAGCGTTCCGGGTATTTGCCGGTACCCCGGAATCCGGGATAACCGATGTTAGCGCGGATTCGAAAATACTGGTTAGTGACCCTAAGGCCTGCAAGGTCACTGGGCGAAACGTTGTTATCCCGCGATATACCGGCGAGTATCAGGTTTTTGCCGGGTATAATGGGAGATTGAGCGGCCCGGCTTATCTTAGCTGCAAAGAAGTAGAGCGGCAAGAAGGCAAAAAGGTAATTATAAATGTCCTGCCGTATAAAGCGCGAGTCCCTATGGGCAGAGTTACCGAATTTACGGCATTAGGGGTTTTTCCTCTTGAAGGATATACGGTAAAGGATATCAGCGCCAAGGCCAAATGGTTTATCCGTCAAGACACTAATGTTATGCCTTGCCGGAATAATACACTTTCTTTTTCTTCCGCGGGCAAGTTCGATGTTTTCTGTGAATACGCGGATGAGCAAAGTCCGGTTCAGCCTGTCTATGCCAGGAAAAGCCGCGATAATCCGCCGCATATTCTGAGGAATATACTTCTTTTACCTGAATCAGTCAAGCTTAAAGTAAAACAAACGGTGTTTCTGAAAGCCTTCGGGACATACTATGATAATAAAGTGGTTGATATCACCGCGGATGTGCGCTGGTTGATTTCCGATAAAAAAATAGGGAATATACTGCAAAACGGTGTCTTTTACGCCCGGACCCCGGGAAGCACCGAGATAACCGCCAGTTTTGCCGGCCGCCTGAAGAGTTTGCCTATAAGAATATCCGTTAGAGAATCCGTTGATCCCGAGAGAAATAGGACCAAGTCTGATAAGCCGCCGGAGAAAGACCCCGACGAGGATAAAAATAAAGATAATGATAATGAAACGCCCCTGAACCGGCCCGGCCAGGAGGATGCCGATGACCCGGTCCGGCAAACTCAGAACGATGGCAATCGGATGAATGGCAAGGCGTTAAAAAAACAGGTTAAATTGGTCCGGATAAAGATATCCCCCGGGGATCTTAAAGTGCCTTCCGGCAAAGAAGCCGGATTAAAGGCTGTCGCTATATACAGTGACGGAAGGGAAAAAGATATTACTTCGGTTGGTGATTGGGCGGCGCGTGATGAAAACATCGCTGTTGTTGCCCAGGGCAGACTTTCCGGATTGTCCGCCGGAAAAACTAATGTCAGCGTGAAGATGCGGGGAGTGGAAAGCGAGCCTGTGCCGGTCACGGTTACGGGCCCGGACCTGCTTTCTATAATAGTTGCTCCGCAGAAAGCTAAATTATCCCGCCTTGACCGGATGCGATTAAAAGCGCAAGGTTATTATTCGGATTTTTCGTTTAAGGATATAACTTTACAAGCGGCTTGGCCGGTCACCGGACGGCGGATATTGAAAGTCGAGAAGTCCGTGATCATTCCTTTGGGATTCGGTAAAACTGTGATCAACGCCGAATATGCCGGGGTAAGATCGCTTCCGGTGAGCGTTGAGATAGTTTTTACCTGGGCCTGGTTTTGGCGGGTATGCCGCATGATTCTGGCGCAACTTGTTTTGGTTTTATTTTTATTGTTTCTCATATTTTATCTGATGATCAAACACAAGGCTAAAAAGATCCTCGGGCTCAAGGACAATCCCCGGGGATTTATCAGCGCGGCCTACAATAATTTGAAGCGGGTTATGGGTATATTTGGTTTTCAGGACCGGCCAGGCCAGGCGCCATTGACCTTTGCCAGGCTGGCCGAAGAAAAATTCCGCATAAAAGGCCGGGTATTTATCAGCTTGACCGAGAAATTGGAGGAAGCCTTGTATAGCCGAAATTCGCTTAGCTTTGAAGACGTTAATTCAGCCAATTTGTATTATGAACTGGCATTGAAAGATATATCGGCTAATTATGGAAAGGTTTCCCTGGCGCTTAAATACCTGCGGGCTTTGGTAAAAATGACCCCTTTCGCATTGAAAACGACAAAATATTGATTTTACCTGGTTTAAATGGTATAATCCATCAATATTAAGTAATCTTAAGCAAGACAGCGTTATTTCAGTTGAGGTGCGATAAAATATGGTTCAGGATCTTATTTTTGGGGTAGTGGGCGGTCTCGGCTTGTTTATATATGGGATAAACGAGATGAGCGAGGGCCTGCATAAAGCCTGCGGGGACAGGATGCGCAGGATACTGCATAACCTTACCGGCAATCCTGTAAAAGGCGTTTTAGTCGGAGCGTGTATCACTTCGGTCATTCAGTCTTCTTCCGCCACTACTGTTATGGTCGTGGGGTTTGTTAATGCAGGGTTAATGAATATGATCCAGGCTTTAGGGGTTATATTCGGCGCCAATATCGGAACGACAATAACCGGGCAATTGATCGCTTTCCGGCTTACCGCATACGCGCTTCCTATTATAGGCTTGGGCATGCTTATTTTATTGGTTTGCCCGAAGAAAAAGCATAAATATATCGGCGAGTTCTTGCTGGGTTTTGGCATTCTTTTTTTGGGGTTGAATATACTTACCGGCGTAGTAGAACCTCTTGGCCAGTATCCGTGGTTCAAGAATATATTCATCAGTTTCAGTAAAAACCCCTTTTTAGGGATATTGGCCGGTTTTGTGGTCACCGCCACCTTGCAGAGCAGCTCGGTTGGGACCGGTATGGTAATCGGTTTGGCAATGGTAAACCTGATCGATCTAAAGGCGGCAATACCGCTAGTATTGGGCTGCGATATCGGGACTTGCGTTACGGCGTTGATCGCTTCAGTGAACACGAATATTGCCGCGAAGCGGGTCGCGGTAGGCCATATATTGTTTAATATCATCGGCGCGCTGATATTCCTGCCGTTTCTGGGGGTATTTGAAAACCTGGCTATTCATACATCGAGCATGCTGCCCCGGCAGATCGCTAACGCGAATACCTTGTTTAAGATAATAAATACGGTTATATTTCTGGTATTTGTGAAGTATTACGCGGCTTTTCTCACGAAAATAGTGAAAGGCAAGGAAGAAGAGGATGTCGATTATTTGCCTAAATACCTGGAACGGCATCTGCTGAATACTCCACCCATAGCTATTGAAGCCGCGATCAAAGAGATCGTCAGGGTTATGTATTTGACCAAAAAAATGGTCAATGCCGCTATGAACGGTTTATTGAGGAATGAAAACAAGAACCTGGAAAAGATCGTCCGCAACGAAGAGGCGGTCGATTCTTTGAGGGACGCGATCACGAATTATCTGGTTGAGATCATGCAGCAGGAATTAAGCCCGCAGGAATCGAAAAAGATACCGCCGCTTATCCACGCGATCAATGATGTGGAAAGGATCGGCGACCACGCGGAGAATTTAAGAGCCTTGGCTGAACAGAGGATCGACAGCAATATTTCTCTTTCCCGGGAAGCGCTGGATGAATTAAGAACGATGTTTGTTGATTTGAACCTGATGATCGACAGCGCGATCGGCGCCTTGTCTTCGAATAACATTGATGAGGCGAAGAAAGTGCTCGATCAGGAGCCGGAGATCAATACATTAAGAGACAGGTTAAAGAACAACCATGTAAAACGCCTTGAAAACCGGGTTTGTAATGTCCCTTCCGGGGTGATTTTTCTGGATACTATAAACAACCTGGAAAAGATCGGGGATCATCTTGTTAATGTGGCTCAAGCCGTAAAACAGGGGTTATGATAAAAGGTCTGTTCCGGTCTCGGGCCTGTTCAGTTCAATGAAGATCAAGATCATAAAATGGATCAAGAAACAGGTGTCCCGGGCTAAAGCGGGCGGTTTGGTTTTAGGCTTAAGCGGAGGATTGGATTCCTGCGTAGCCGCTGTCCTGGCAATTAAAGCCTTGGGAAAGAACAGGGTTTTGAGTTTGATATTGCCCTGTCACAGCCATAATAACGACTTAAAGCATGCCCGGATGGTCAGCCGGAAATTCGGCATAAAGAATAAGGTTATTGATCTTTCAGGGATATATGACAGCCTTTTGAAAGCCTTGCCGGCTGCGGACAGGATGACCCGGGCTAATCTCAGGCCCAGGCTGCGGATGATGGTCCTTTATTATTTTGCCCGGAAATTAAAGTACCTGGTCTGCGGGACGAGCAATAAATCCGAATTAATGACCGGTTATTTCACGAAGTACGGGGATGGGGCCAGCGATATCCTGCCTATTGGGGATCTGGTGAAATCCCGGGTCAAGGCATTGGCGCGTGAGCTGGGCATACCCGAAGCAGTCATAGCTAAACCGCCTACAGCCGGACTCTGGGACGGCCAGACCGATGAAGCGGACCTGGGCATTACTTATCTGGAACTGGATGATATTCTGTTGCGCCTGGGAAAAAGGCGTAAACAGGTCATTGCCGGAGCTAAGGTCAATAAGGTAAAGAGGCTTATTAAGAATTCCGAACATAAAAGGCATAAGCCTGCTGTTTGCAGAATATAGCCAAAACGGAGGGATGATGGACGAGATATTGGAGATATTGGAGAAAGACTGCCGGACTACCAGCGAAGAGATAGCCAAGATGCTGAAGAAAAAACCGGCTGAGGTGAAAAAGGCGGTAGCCAAATATGAAAAGGACGGAGTGATCCTCAAGTATAAGGCGGTCATCAACCGGGAATTGGTCCGCGATTCCGATAATGAGGTCCGGGCGCTGATCGAGGTAAATCTTATACCCCAGAAGGATGTGGGTTTTGATAAGATCGCCGAACGGATATACCTCTTCCCGGAAGTTTCAAGCTGTTTTTTGCTTTCCGGGACATATGACCTTTTGTTGATCGTAAGGGGCAAAGATATCCATACTGTTTCCAGGTTCATCTCCGAAAAGCTTTCCCCGATGGAAAATGTCAGAGGCGTGGTCACGCATTTTTTGCTGAAGAAATACAAGGAAGACGGAGTGATCTTAAAACAAAAAGAGGATAATAAAAGGATAGCTATTTCGTATTAAAGCGCGGGTAATCTTATGAATAAAAATATTGTCGCCACAAAAGTCGAGCAGATGCAGCCCTCAGGCATACGGGTATTCTTTGACCTTGTCCTGGGTATGAAGGATATTATATCCCTGGGTGTGGGAGAGCCGGATTTTGTCACGCCGTGGCAGATCCGTGAAGCAGGGATCACTTCCCTTGAAGAAGGCTTTACCTCGTATACCTCGAATAAGGGGCTGTATAAGCTGCGTCTGTCGATCAGCCGCCACCTGAAGAATAAATACGGACTGGAATATTCGCCTGACGACGAGATATTGGTTACCGTGGGCGTAAGCGAAGGGATCGATTTGGCTTTGCGCACGATCGTCAACCCCGGGGATAAGATCCTGGTGCCGAGGCCGGGTTATGTCTCTTACGGCCCGATGGCTGAGCTTGCGGGCGGGATACCGGTATATATCGACACTTCCAAAGACGGGTTCAAGCTGACCCCGGAGAATATTTCTCGGTGCATCGACAAAAAGACCAAAGGCATCATCCTGAATTATCCCGTTAATCCCACCGGGGTTTCTTATACCCGAAAGGAGCTGGAGGCGATAAAAAAGGTCCTGTTAAAGCACGGTATTTTATGTATGTCGGATGAGATCTATAGTGATCTCACCTACGATTTTGAGCATATCTCTTTCCCGTCGTTGAGCGGGGCAAAGGAAAACACCGTTTATTTCAACGGATTCTCTAAAAGTTTTGCCATGACCGGCTGGCGCGTGGGGTATGCCTGCGGGCCCAAGGCGATTATCGACGCGATGACTAAGATACATCAATATACGATAATGTGCGTGCCTATTACCAGCCAGATGGCGGCATGCGAGGCGTTGCAGACAGGTAAGCGGTCTGTCGAAGAAATGAAGCGGGAATATAAGCGAAGGCGGGAATTCGTTTTTAGCGAACTTAACCGTATCGGATTAACCTGTTCCAAGCCCCAGGGCGCATTTTACGCTTTCGCCTCGGTGAAGAAGACCGGCATGCACTGCATGGATTTTGCCAGGAAACTGCTGGCTGAGCAGAAAGTCGCGGTTGTCCCCGGGACAGCTTTCGGGGAGCAATTCACGGATTTTATCCGTATCTCATACGCCTCGAGTTTTGATAATCTTAAAGAGGCGTTCAGCCGGATGGCCGCGTGCATGGCGGACATTAAAAGATAATTTATACCCGAACTCAATGGAGAGGGCGGTGTTGCGATGAGATCTGACACCCGGCGCAATTGGAATATGCGCCGGTGTTGATTCTCTAATCAAGGAGGGTTCAGTGGCTAAGATGACCAATCAGGAGATACTGAAGATAGTCAAGGAGCGCAAGATAAAGTTTATCCGCTTATGTTTCACCGATGTCCTGGGTTTTTTGAAAGGGTTTGCTATTACCCCTGATGAATTGCCCGGTGCATTGGAAGAGGGAATGGGATTTGACGGTTCGTCGATCGAGGGGTTTGCCCGTATCGAGGAATCGGATATGATCGCCAAACCTGATACCGGCACATTCGCTATCCTGCCTGACGGGGATTACGCGGTCGCCAGGATGTTCTGCGATATCTATGAGCCCGGCGGCAAGCCTTTTGCCGGCGATCCCAGGTTTGTATTGAAGAAGATGATGGCCCGGGCAAAGGATATGGGCTATACATTTAATGTCGGGCCGGAACTTGAATATTTTTATTTCGCGAATTCCGCGGAAGCTAAGCCTCTGGACCAGGGCGGTTATTTTGACCTGGTTCCTCTGGATGTGGCCCAGGACCTGAGGAGAGACACTATCTTAAGCATGCAGTCGTTGGGCATTAAAGTTGAATACAGCCATCATGAGGTAGCTGCCAGCCAGCATGAAATAGACCTGCGTTATGATGATGCTCTGACTATGGCCGATAATGTCATGACCTATCGTCTGATAGTCAAGGAGACGGCGCGCAAACACGGGGTTTACGCCACGTTCATGCCTAAGCCCATATTCGGGATAAACGGCTCCGGAATGCATGTGCACCAGTCTTTGTTCAAGGGGGCGAAGAACGCGTTCTTTGACAAAGACGGCAAGTATCATCTTTCCGAGATCGGCAGGTCTTATACCGCCGGGCTTTTGAAGCATGCGCAGGAGATTACTTCGATAACCAGCCAGTGGGTAAATTCTTATAAAAGGCTGATACCTGGATATGAGGCGCCGGTCTATATCTGTTGGGCGCAGATGAACCGTTCCGCGCTAATCCGGGTCCCGATGTATAAGCCCGGAAAAGAAAAAGCGACCCGTATTGAGTACCGCTCGCCTGATCCGGCGTGCAACCCGTATCTGGCCTTCTCGGTAATGCTTGCCGCAGGCCTTGACGGCATTGAGAATAAATATAAGTTAGCCGAACCTGCCAATGATAATATATACGATATGAGCGAAGAGGTCAGGGCCAAGGCCGGGATCAAGTCTTTACCGGAAGACCTGCTTGAGGCGATCAAGATCACCGAGAGCAGCAAATTGATAAAGGACTGCCTGGGTGATAAGGTGTTCGCTTATTTCATTCGCAATAAGAAGATGGAATGGGATGAATATAAGATGCAGGTGACTAAGTATGAGGTGGATAAGTATTTGCCGATATTGTAACGGCCGATATGTCCTGATTAATTGCGGGTGCAATTAACGGGAGCCCCGCTTACGCGGGATTTTGCTGAATAATAATTCTGTGTTCAATAATTCGCGCAGATGACTTGCGTAGCTTTAGCTGGTGAGTTAGGGCTTCGTAAGGTATGCGTTCATTAAATGAAGAAGAGCGTATTAAAAAAAGAAGATAACTATCAGCCGTATTTAAAGCAGATCGAAGGGCTTTCCCAGGTCGCCAATCTTATTGCCCGCGGCGCGTACCTCGATGAGCTTTTACGCCTGATCGTCAATGTCACAGCCGAGGTGATGAATTCCAAGATATCTTCGCTGATGCTTTTTGATGGAGCCAGGAAAGAGTTGATAGTAAAGGCGACCCAGTCCATATCCGAGGCCTACAATAAGAAGCCGAATATAAAGTTAGGTGAGGGGATAGCCGGGAGGGTCGCTTTGGAGAACAAGCCGATCTGCGTGGTAGATCTGAAGAAAGACCCCAGGTATTTAAACGACACTATCGCTAAGAAAGAAGGGTTGTTTTCTCTGGCTTGCGTCCCGCTGACCGTGAGAAACCGGGTTATCGGCGTGTTGAATTGCTATACGCCCAAGAAACACGAATTCAGCAAGACCGAACTGGGAATCCTCAGCGCTATGGCGAATCAAGCGGCGCTGGCTATAGAGAACGCAGAACTGGCTGTCCGGGCGCGCAGCGCGGAAGAGGCGTTGGCGACCCGCAAGCTGGTTGAGCGGGCCAAGGATATCCTTGCCCTGGAAGCGAATATCCCTCCTCAGGAAGCATATCGTCTGATCCAGAAGCAATCAATGGATTCCCGCAAGTCAATGCGCGATATCGCCGAGGCGATCATCCTGGCCAAAGACATCAAACCCAAATAGGGGACGGTTGAGTAGAGACGCAACACCAACTCTTCCGATTAAGTTGGGTGTAAATCATCGACGCAACACCAACTCTTCCGATTAAGTTGGGTGTAAATCATCGACGCAACACCAATTAACCTTTTCTCAAATCCCACATTAATATTATTATGTCCTTAAGAATTGTTTGCTTAGAGAGCTTTCCGGTATCTCGATTACCGTAGGCCGTCCGTGCGGGCAAGTGAAAGGATCCCGGCAGGCGAGCAGTTGGCTGCGTTGATACTCCGCCTGCTCCGGATTCATCGAGAATCCGGCCATAACCGACGACCGGCAGGCCCTTCTAGCGATGATCTCAGGATTTAATTTAGGGATATTCTCGCCGGTAATAAGATTGCGCACAGATATTTCGGCGTTGGCGATCAGCCGCGGGTGGGAATGTACAGCCAGGGTTTCTTTATCCCACAGGCTGGTTTGAAAGCCGATCTTCTCCATAATTTTATTATTTTCTTCCCAGAGCAGCAGCTCAGCAGGGGTAAGTTTTAGAAGAATAGGGTTGATCAATTGCTCAACCTCGACTTGTCCGTTTTCTATCTGCGATTTCAATCTTTCGAAGGTGATCCGTTCCTGGGCGGCGTGTTGATCAACTACCAAAAGCGAATCCCCGGATTCAAAAAGCAGGTATTTTTTGTGAAAGTTACCCAGGTACCTGCCGGATTTAAGTTTTTCCTTTAAGTTTTCTTTTTTCTGTCCGAATATATCCCCGGTTTTAAAAAGCATGATATTTTCTTCCAGGGAAAGGTTGTATTGTTTTTGTCCTGCGGGCTCTTTGATCCCGCCTGGCGTCGGATTCACGGTATCCTGGCGTTCAACGGGAGCGGTGGCTTGCGGCATCGGGAATATATTATCCTGTGCTTGTTTAGCTTTACTGTTGGTCATCAATAAGCTTTCGCAGAACGGCCGCAGAAGCGCTACTACCTCTAATTCGTCCTTTATCTTCACCTCGCGTTTAGCCGGATGAACATTAACATCCAGTTGGTCCGCCGGAAGGCTCAGGTACAAACAGAAGAAAGGGGCTGTTCCCGGGGGGAAAAGCATCCGGTATATCTCGTTGAGATGAAAGCTTAGGGTGCGGTTCTGCACCGGACGGTTATTGACAAAGATAAACTGCAGGTCTTTTCTGGCCCGCTGAATATTGATGTCGCCTAACGCCAGATGCATAGACATGTTGCGCCGGGGGAATTCCCGCGTGTCTTCGATAATATGTTCTGCCGCGAGGTTTAAAGCTTTGCTTATTCGTTGGATGTGGTTTTGCGCCGGTTTTAGGTCCAGCAGCGTCTTTTCATTATGCGTCAGGGTGAAGCTTGCCTGCGGGTATAGAAGCGTATATGGGATGAATATATCCAGGATATGGTTCATTTCCGCGGTGTTGGATTTAAGGAATTTTTTCCGGGCCGGGGTGTTGTAGAAAAGTTCGCTTGCCAGTATTTTTGTGCCTGTGGACATGGCAGCTGGTTTTTTATTCAACTTCTGCCCGCCCCTTAGATGTATCTCCCAGCCGCTATCCTGATCTTTGGTTTTGCTGGATAATACTACGTCCGCCACAGCGGAAATACTGTAAAGCGCTTCTCCGCGGAACCCCAGGGAGTTTATGTTGTAAAGATCGTCGATACTGGCGATCTTGCTGGTGGCGTGACGGGAGCATAGAGGCTCCATATTTTCTTCCGCGATCCCGGTACCGTTGTCTTTTATGCTTATAGCTATTTTACCCGCGCCTTTGATCTCCACTTCGATATTATCGGCCTGTGCATCCAGGGAGTTTTCCAGCAATTCCTTTAATACCGAGGCCGGCCTTTCGATAACTTCTCCGGCGGCGATCTTGCTGATTATTTCAGGGGGGAGCACGTGTATTTTATTCATTTTTATTCAGTTTGTCTTTCAGCTCCTGAAGTTTATTCAGGGCTTTTAAAGGGGTTATGGTGTTCAGATCAAGGCTTTCGATGTTTTTCCTTAACTCTTCCAACTTACCGTTCTGCCCTTTGGTAAAAAGCGATAATTGGTCTTCCGCGGGTATCCGGCTGCGGATCTTTTCCTGGAGATTGCCATGGATCTCCAGGCGGGTAAGGATCTGCTGCGATCGCTGGACCACTTCTTTGGGGATGCCGGCGAGTTTCGCCACATATATGCCGTAACTTTCATCCGTGCCGCCAGCCAGGATCTTGTGCAGGAAGATCACTTCATCGTTCCATTCTTTTACCGCCACATTGCAGTTTTTTACCCCGGGGAATTCTTCCGCCAGCGCGGTAAGCTCATGAAAATGAGTGGCAAAGAGAGTCCGGACTTTTTGTTTGGCCAAATATTCGGCTATCGCCCATCCCAGGCTCAGCCCGTCAAAAGTAGAGGTGCCTCTGCCGATCTCATCCAGGATAACCAGGCTTTTTTCCGATAGGTTATTCAATATGCCGGCGGTTTCGCTCATCTCAACCATAAAAGTGCTCTGCCCGCGGGATATCTCGTCATGCGCTCCGATGCGGGTGAATATTTTGTCTACTATTCCTATGCTGGCTGAACCTGCCGGGATAAAACTACCCATCTGGGCCATGATCACCAGAATGGCGGTTTGCCGGATATAGGTGGATTTCCCGGCCATATTCGGGCCGGTCAGGATTATCAGGTGGTTTTCCGAACAGTCAAGCTGCGAGTCGTTGGGGATAAAAGGCTCGGTTATGCTTTTTTCTACCACCGGATGCCTGCCGTCTTTGATCGTTATCTGGCGGTCATCGGTTATCAGCGGCGCGATGTATCCTTTGGATTGGCTTAAAACGCTCAACGAATAGATGGCGTCAAGAGAAGCGATATCCGAGCTGAAGGCGTGCAGCCTGGTGGAATTGTCCAGGATCGCTTTATAAACCTGCTCCAGCAATTCTTCCTCGATCTTTAGTATTTCATCTTCGGCGTTGAGTATCTTATCCTCGAAGCTCTTTAATTCCACGGTTATGAATCTTTCAGCGTTAGCCAGGGTTTGCCTGCGGATATAATCAGCGGGCACTTTGTCGAGATTGGATTTGCTTATCTCGATGTAATAACCGAAGACCTGGTTGAACCCTATTTTAAGCGAATTTATCCCGGTGCGTTTTATTTCTTTTGCCTGCATTTCCCTGAGCTTGGCTTTGCCGTTCTCCAGTATCTCACGCAAGGCATCCAGTTCGGCATGGAATCCGGTGTTAATGCTCTTGCCTTCTGCGTGGGCCAGGGGGATATCGGGGTTTATGGCCTTAGCCAGGAATTCGCGTAAATTCGGAAGGTTTTCTAAATGAAATAACGGGTTTCCTTTAGCTAAGGGCGCGATGAGCTTTTCCAGATAAGGCTGGCGCAGCAGGGTATTGCGCAAGGCCAGCAGGTCTTTGCTTGATCCGCATCCGCAGCTTATCCGGGAAATGCTTTTTTCTATATCCGGGATGTTTTGCAGCAGCCGTCCTAGTTCTTCCTGTATTTTGGGCGCGGTTTTAAGCATACCTACGGCATCCTGGCGTTTCGTTATTTTTGGGCGGTCTTTCAGCGGATGATACAGCCAGTCTTTTAGTCTGCGTTTGCCCAGGGCGGTCTGAGTATGATCAATTATCTTTAGAAGTCCGGTAAGCTCCAGGCCGAAGCAGGCGGCAGGTGAGATGAACACTGTGTCGCTGTCCGTATAAAGGCAGATGCGGTCAATATGACGCAGGGGCCGGCGATTCATCAGTTTGAGGTATTCAAGAAGAGCCCCGCTGGTACTGATCGCTAATGGCAGGTCTTCCAGCCCGAATCCACGCAGGTTATGCGTTTTAAAATGTTCAAGCAGGCTCTTTTTCGCCAGGTCAGTATTGAAATACCAGTCTTCGATCGGGCTGAGCACCGCGGTCTTAGCCCGCAGGCCCGGGTTCTTGAATATTTCGCGGACCTGTTTTTCCGCGCTTTGGCTGAATACGCATTCATAGCAGTCTATTTTAGCTATGGCGCCTAAGAGTTGGTTTATATCGGGATATTCGGCGGCCTGTATGGAACCGCTGGCATTGTCGGTGAAGCTTAATCCGAATTTTCTATCCTTGAAATCCAGGCAGATAATATTGCGGGATTCAAAACTTGTGTCGTCTATGAATGTCCCGGTGGTGACAACCCGGATGACTTCGCGCTTGACCAGGCCTTTAGCTAAAGAGGGGTCTTCAACCTGTTCGCAGATAGCCACTTTCAGCCCGGCTTTGATAAGTTTGGCCACATAGGTGTCAGCGGCGTGAAAGGGGATGCCGCACATAGGGATCCTGCCGGATTTTCCCGCGTCGCGGGAAGTAAGCACCACATCCAGTATCCCGCAGGCCTTGGTCGCGTCCTCCAGGAACATCTCGTAAAAATCGCCCAGCCTGAAGAAAAGAATGCAGTCTTTGTAATTTGCTTTTACCTCCTGATACTGCCTAAGCATGGGAGTGATGTTATTTTCCATAGATATAGTTATAGCACAATTAAGCCCCCAGTTCAAGACCCGGTCTTGTAAACTGTTGCGGTTAAATGAAATAGATGGCAAAATTATTTAAAGAAAGCGCTTTCATCGCTTAGGTGAAATAACTTGAAATCAGGCGGATTATAGGTTATTTTTAAGTATAACTGTAACAGACAAGTTTCTTCTATATAATATAAAATAATTAAACATGCCACGGTGCTTAATCAATTTTATCAACGCCGGGGTATTTTTTTATATCTAATAAGTAATAACTTTTAAAAACTATTTTACCTATGAAGCGGATAATAGCTTTTCTAATCAGTTTCTGCCTTATCTTCGAACAGGCTGGGTTGGCCCAGGTCGCTGTCCCGCTGGGCATTCCTGGATATATCAATGGATTGTCCTCCCCTGAGAAATTTCGCCCGATCCATTTACGTTATCTATCCTATGACTACCTGAAGAATAATTTCCGGATATTACTGGATAAGGGGGATAAAAAGAAGGTAAAAGAGAACGATCTGAAAATATCCGCCAGGGGTTTATTCAAATATTTTCTTATCGGCCTAACCCTTCCTAATGAAAGTTTTTGGGTTAATCTTCGCCCGGATTCTCCGGATAATGTTATTGACCCGGATCTGGCCAGGACGGATATTGGAAGGGTTTTTCTTGAAGCTGATGTGCAGTTAAAAAAAGATACTGCCCGTTATACCTCGCCTGATACAGTTGAAGGTAAACAATATTGGTCCAGGCTTTATCAAAAAGCCGATGAGTTGTTCGCTTCCGAGAAAATAAATATCCCGACACTCACCCGTCCCTGGATAGTCCCCAATGAAATAATCCTTCGGGAATCAGGCGCCAATGCTTATATCTATAAAGCCAGCCTTAAAGTAATGTTGGAATCTGACTATCTCAAGAACTCCGCTACTTATTCTTTTCAGGATGAACGGCTGAAAATACTTAATGAATATTCCGCCGGGTTGATCAGGGAATTGATAATCCCCAAATTAAATAAAGACGTAAATACTGCTAAGAAATACGCTAGCTTAAGGCAGGTTTATTATTCATTGATCCTGGCCCAATGGTTCAAAAAACAATTTAAGAATGACATGGGTAGCGGTATAGGTATAGACCAGAAAGATTTGACTGGCCTGGTTTCAACAGAATCATGGTCAAAAGACACTTACTTCCGGCAATACCAGGGATCTTTTCAAAAAGGCGAATACAAAACACAGCAATACTGCCAGACCTTTCATGGCCAGACAATAAGACAGTATTTCAGCGGAGGAATTAACCTGGGGCAACCTGGCCGGAACCCGGCGGTATATAAGGGGGTATTCGATCAGTCTGCGCTGCCGAATACCGTCGAGTTTGAGGCGGGCAGGTCTATTGACGGTTTTGATCTGATCTTGCCGTCCGGGCAGGGGAAGAAGGTTGTTGCAAAAAAGGAACCCGCCGTTTTGTTGAAAGACGGCGGACTGATTGACTCTGTCAGGGCCGATGCGCCCGGACGTGAGATGGTGCGGGTCAACATCAACGATCCGGGATGCTTGCTCGTGATTGCGCAGGCTGTCCGACAGGACAAGGTCATAGTTCTCGATCTTGACGGTAGCCCGCATAGGAATAACCGGGATTATTTTCTGCTTAAACAGAAAATCCAGGCGCTTGCTTCGGCGGTATCGCCGAACAATTCTCGGAATCAGGCGGCGGCGTTCGCGTTTTATGAAGGGCTGAAGAACGCGTTTGTGCACGGGAACAAGCTGGATTTCAATTTGCCCATTGTTTTTTACGTTGAACCCGGTCCAGAAAATAGCGGCGCGATATATCTCTATGACAATAATTTGGAACGGCCTGTGGACGAGATGGAAAGCCGTAAAGCCCAGTATGGCGGTCTGTCCGGATCCGGACGAGGGCTTACCCTGATAGAACAAAAGTACGATATCCAGGTGTTTCCGTTGAAGAACGGCAAGAAAGTGCAGCTTTCCCTAAAAAATAACCCGAGGGGCATGTTTTCTGCTATCCACAAATGGGAGCCTGCTAAAGGTAACAGCTATTCTGATTCGCAAAGAGACGGTGGATTCAAAAGCGTCAATAGTTTTACGGAGGTGATGGCGATTTTAGAGAAAAGAGAACGCTTTGAAAAAGCGGCATTTTATTTTGATATCGACAACACCGTTTTTGACCATATCCTTGATCCAGATAACAGTATTTTCTATCCTACGGCGGATTTTGTGCCGATTCGATACGCAATGATCAAAGGATCGGGCAAT